>JALOCA010000038.1 GCA_023227965.1 Lentimicrobiaceae bacterium
AAAAGGTACTCCGGGGATAACAGGCTGATCATTCCCAAGAGCTCATATCGACGGAATGGTTTGGCACCTCGATGTCGGCTCGTCACATCCTGGGGCTGGAGAAGGTCCCAAGGGTTCGGCTGTTCGCCGATTAAAGTGGCACGTGAGCTGGGTTCAGAACGTCGCGAGACAGTTCGGTCCCTATCTGTTGTGGGCGTTGGAAGTTTGAGGGCACCTGACTCTAGTACGAGAGGACCGAGTCGGACACACCTCTAGTGTACCAGTTGTTGCGCCAGCTGCATTGCTGGGTAGCTACGTGTGGATGAGATAAGTGCTGAAAGCATCTAAGTACGAAACTCAGCTCAAGATGAGACTTCCTTTAAGGGCCGTCGTAGACTACGACGTTGATAGGCTATAGGTATAAAGTCAGTAATGGCAAAGCCGAGTAGTACTAATTGCCCGTAAACTTTCTGTTACACTCTGTTTTTTCCATTTGCTCCGTTGTATTTTCTTTCTCATATATGTCGTTTTTTATCTAAGATATTTAAGATCTTATGGTGACTTTAGCGATGATGCCCACCTCTTCCCATTCCGAACAGAGAAGTTAAGCTCATCAGCGCAGATGGTACTGGTTTTTCCGGGAGAGTATGTCGTCGCCAACCTTTATAATCCCGACCCTAAAAAGTCGGGATTTTTTTTTACTTTTTTTTATTCTCTTCACTTTCGCCGGAAATCAATACTTTTGCCAAAATTTTTTCCAACTGATGAATAGTAAAATCCCTTTCTTTTTTTCTTCTTTGTTTTTCCTCTCTGCCAATTTTTTATTATTCTCGCAGAAAACTACTGTTAACAATAATAGTTTACCTCAATACTATTCATTGTCCCGAAATTGTGTTTCCTCTTTTCCTTTTACTAATATTGATACTTCCATTCGTCAGATTCAAAAATATGACCCGATTTTCAATAAAGTTAATTTTTATGCAAACCTCGGAAATTTAGGCTCTCCTTACCGTAATCTGTTATTTTTTACTGATGAAAATATAGAATTTAAGGCAATTACCAATCCTTATGAGGATTATGTTTATCGTGGTGAAAATATAAGATTTTATAACGTTACCCGCCCTTATACCGAACTGAAATATGTGATGGGTTCGAAAAAGGAGCAATCTCTCAAAATTCAGCATTCGCAATCGGTTCGTAAGAATCTGACTTTAGGATTTACTTACCAGATTATTAATTCTCCGGGATATTACAAATACCAGAAAACCAATAATAATTCGCTGGCTTTAGCGGCGGCTTACAATACTGATAATAAAAGATATTCGGCTAATGTAGCTTATACTTTTAATCGTTTTAAAACAAAAGAAAACGGCGGTATTGTCAGCGATTCCACTTTTGAAAACAACCTGGAAACAGACAGGGAAGTTTACCTGACAAATCTTAAAGAAGCGGAAAGCCATTACCGCGAATCGGGCATTACTTTTCAACAAAGTTTTTATCTCGGCAGAATTCCTAAAAATAAGATAAAAGAATCAAAACAAACTGATTCAACACTCAACATTGCCGATAGTACAAAAGCCAAAGAGAATTTTAGAAACATCAGAGGCATGAGAAATGCTTTTTGCCTTGGAACTTTGCACCACCGTTTTGATTACCACAGGCAAAGCAGTGTTTATGCTGATTCCGACCCTGTTTCGGGATTCTATTCACGCATATATTCCGATTCAGTTCAAACACTCGACAGCACCCATGTTGAACAGATTTCGAACGAATTTTTCTGGTCGAACCATTCGCCATTGCTCCCCGATTCTTCAAGAATTCTTCGGCTTTATTTTGGCGTAAAACATCAATACTCAATTTATAACGATAATTACGGAACAAAATATTTTTCGCAGGTAATTCCTTCAGCAGGTTTTGTTTTACACCCGATAAAGATTTCGGAATTAAATGTCAATGTTTCTTATGTAACAGGAACCTACAATGATGGTGATTACCTTATGAATGCCAGATTGATAAACAGTTTTGGGAAAACCAATCAATTGAAACTTGAATTTTCAGCAACTTATTTGCGCCAAATGCCTGCATGGTTTTACAGTTTTTATCGTTCAAATCATTTTTACTGGATGGAAAAGTTAAAACCACAGGAATTGAACAAACTTGGTGCAACGCTCTCATGGAAAGGATATTCGGCATGTGCAAATTATTTTGTGATTTCTCATTTTACTTTTCTTGACGAGCAAGCCTTGCCTGCTCAGGATAATTCTACGCTGAAAGTTTTTCAAATAAATGTGCGAAAGAATTTTAGGCTGGGAGGAATACATTTTGACAATAATTTTGCCTGGCAGAAAATAATGAGCAGCGACGCATTGCATCTGCCCGAAATAATGCTGAATTTTTCGCTCTATTACCAGATGTCGTTGTTCAATAATGCATTACTTGCGCAGGTGGGCTTGGATGCCTCGTACAATTCGGCTTATTATGCCGATGCTTATATGCCTGCATTGCATAGTTTTTATTTGCAAAAGGAAAAGAAAATTGGAGATTACTGCTATGGTGATGTATTTATCAATTTTCAGGTGAAACGGGCAAACCTGTTTGTGAAATACCAGCATTTCAACAGTTGGTTTGGCGATTACCGCTATTATGCCTCGCCACATTATCCTATGCCTGATGCCGGTTTTCGTTTTGGTGTAAGCTGGAGGTTTTACGATTAAGCCTTTTAGCTCAATTACGAATTACGGAAATCAATTACGAATTAAAAATTACGAATTACGGGTTAAAATCTGCCAGAGTTTGAAGTTCTTGGCAGAGTTTAAAAAGAAGAAAAAAAATCTGTTCCAACCCGTATGACCCGCGTCATCCGTGTTCCATCAGAAATTATCAATTCAGGTTTCACCCCCTTTAGAGCCAATCGAAGTTGATATCAATTCAGGTTTCACCCCCTTTGGAGCCTATCGAAGCTGATATCAATTCAGGTTTCACCCCCTTTGGAGCCTATCGAAGCCGATATCAATTCAGGTTTTTAATTACAAATTACGGAAACCCATTAACCATTAATAATTAAATCCGTTTCAATCCGTCTGATCCGCGTCATCCGTGTTCCAATGTCAACCACAAATTCTTAGCGTTCTTTGCGACAAACTCTGCGCTTCTTTGCGGTTAAATTTTTTTGCCGCAAAGTTCGCAAGGAATTGCGCAGAGAACCGCAAAGCCTGCTAAAAAACAATTAACCATTCAGGTATAAGTGCATTTGGGGTAAATCAATCACCATGAACTATATAAAAAAAGCCCTCACAAAGAGCTTTTGGAGGGCTTTCATCGAAGGATTATTTTTCGATTTTCCTTACGGCATCTATCACTGTACCATCCACCCATTTAATGATTGCGACAATTTCGTCGCTAAATTTGGGCTTTGAAGGTTTCCCGCAAATGCGTTCGGCTTCTTCTTTCAATTCCTCAATGGTTTTAATGGGGAGATAGGTGTTTTTCAATTTTTCAATCAGATCGGTACGATTGGGATTGATAGCAATACCACGTTCGGTAACAATGACATCAATCAGTTGTCCTGGTCCGCAAAGTGTTGTTACTTCATCAATAATCACAGGGATACGGTCTCTGAACAAGGGAACCGGTAAAATAACACATTTTGAATGCAGGCAGTTTTGCCAGCCACCAATACCGTGTAGCAGGTAGCCGTCGCTGTGCGAAACAACGTTTCCATTAAAGTTAACGTCAATTTCGGTGGCACCAAGTATTACGATATCGGTCATTGAATTGTAATTACCTTTGCTGTGGTAGTTATAGGCATGCCAAACCGAAACGTCGAGATGGTTGGCATTGTCGCGGATGGAGCGAACCGATTCCAAATCGAACGACTGGGCATCGAGAATATAGTCGAGAACGCCTTCTTCGAGCATTTTAACCATGTATTGAGTACTACCACCAAAACCAAACCGTGCTTTTTCTCCACGGGCTTTCAGAATTTCGTGGAAATAAATACCTATTGAAAGAGATGTTCCACCAGCACCAGCCTGGAAACTGCAGCCGTCTTTCAGTAAACCTGCTTCGAGGCAAAATTGGGCAGTCATTTCGGCAATTAAAAGTCTGTCGGGGCTTTTGGTTACCTGTGTGGTTCCGGATACAATTTTTTCGGGATAACCTATTTTATCAACTACCACCACATAGTCAACATAATTGCCTAAAACTTGCATGGGTGCACAGGGGAATGGAACAAGATTATCGGTAACGATAATTACCTTATCGGCATACATCATGTCGGCAAGAGCATATCCCAGCAAACCGCAAGCGGAGTTGCCGTCAACCCCGTTGGCATTGCCGAAAGCGTCGGCAGTGGGTGCTGCGATCACGGCAATGTCAATGTGAACTTCTCCGTCCTGAATGGCTTGCACTCTTCCTCCGTGTGAGCGGAGAACGGCTACACCTTTCATTTTCCCTTCGGAACAAAATTTTCCCAAGGGTCCGTTCATACTGCCTTCAATATGATTGATAGTTCCGTCTTCCAGATATTTAATCAATGGTTCGTGGCAAGGAAAAGAGGCAGATGGCAGCCAAACAAGGTCTTTAATTCCAAATTCGCTTGCAATATCAAAAATCATGTTGCTTACCAAATCGCCGTCGCGCAGGTGATGATGAGTCGAGATGGTCATTCCGTCTTTTAGTCCACACTTGCGAAGTGCTTCGGTGAGTGTGCCAACGGTTTTGTTTCCATCTTCGGGATAATCAAGCACTGTGGGTATTGGTGATGAATATTTTCTTCCTTCGGGGCGATGTTTGCCTATTCCTTTAAAGGGAATAACCTTTTGCCCGTTTACCTCGGTAGGGACTAACCTGCCGGCTGCGTTTACTACCAGATTATCATATTTTTTCATTCTTCTTCCCTCCAGTTTTTTGAAAGTTTACCCATGGTTATTGCTAATTCAATTGTTCGTTGAGCCCGTTTTACTACGGGAGGATCTATCATTTTGGTACCCAATGATACTACACCAAGCCCTTTTTCGGTGGCGTTGATAAATGCATTTACAATTTTTTTGGCTTTATCAATTTCAGTTGTTTCGGGTGCAAAATTTTCGTGAATAACACGGATTTGCCGGGGATGGATACATCCCATGCCATCGAAACCTAATGCTTTTGATTTTAATACGTTTTGTTTAAGCGCTTCCATGTCGGCGACATCGGAAAAAACTGAATCAATAGCTTGGATTCCGGCAGCTTTACAGGCATTTACCAATTGGCAACGGGCATAAAATGATTCAGTAGCTTCGTTTGTACGGCGTGTGCCAAGGTCGGCGGTGTAGTCTTCGAGTCCTATTGCCATTGCTACAACATTTTCGGCCGAACGTGCAATTTCAAAGGCATTCATCACTCCGAGCGCACTTTCAATGATAGGCATTAGCCAGATAGGCGAATTCAACCCTGTTTCTTGCTGAATGGATGCAATTTTTTTGTTCACAGCATGAATTTGCTCTGCATGTTCACACTTTGGAACAAGAATGAGGTTAACATTATAGGGGATAATGTAATCGAGGTCGTCGAGACCGGCAGGAACCTGGTTAATACGAACCATACGTTCGGCACCGTAGAAATCAACAGAAAGTAATGCGTTGCGAACCAAATAACGGGCTTCTGCTTTTTTTGAATAAGCCACAGCATCTTCAAGGTCGAGAATGATTCCGTTAGGATGGTGAATGCCAGCATTCAGCATCAGTTGCGGACTGTTTCCCGGAAGATATAGGCGCGAAAAGCGATTCCGGTCTTTGGTAGTTGTGTAAATATTTTGCGGAAGCATTTCCGGAAGAAAAACTTTATCAGTAGTTATCAATTGTTTGATAGCTGCTTCCATACGGGCGGCAAGTACAAAATCGAGTGCTCCGAAATCTTCAATAAGCAGACGGCAATTGTTGATTGCAAAAAAAGAAAGTATTTCCCTGGCTTTCGTAATAATTGCATTACCGTACAGGGCTTTCACTTTGCTTTCGAGTTTGATCTCTGTCCCCTGTGAATCGGTAAGTTCAAGGGTAACATGGCAATCGGAACGGATACCCTTTCCTTTATTTCCGGCTAAAGCTGTAGTTTCCAATGTGTATCTCCTTATATTTTGAAGTTAATGGTGGATAAATAGATGGCTCAAAATTAATAAATAAGGTGGTAAAGACAAATAAACATCTGTAAAAAAAAGATGAATATGGTTGTAGTGTAAAAATGAGACAATAATGTGTAAAATAAAAAAAGCCACTCTGAAAGAGCAGCTTTTTTCCAAAAATCTTTTCAGAAGAATTAATTATTTCACTTCTTCTGCTGGTTTTACGGTGTCAGCTTTAATAGTGTCAGCAGCTACCTGTGCAAGGCTATCAGCTATTCTAATACTGTCAGCTTTAGCTATAGAGTCCAATTTAGCTTGTTCAGCTTCTTTGTTAGCGCCTGATTTACATGCTACAAAGGCAACCATTCCTGCAACTACTAATAATGCAAAGAGTTTTTTCATGTGTTTGATTTTTGATGGTTAATTAGGCTGCAAATATAAAAATATTTTTAGTTTGTACTTTAATTTCTTAAAAAATGTTAAAAAATTTTAAAAATAGATATTAACAATCTAATGTTAATAACCTTTCATCATCTGGATTGCTGCCGTAGGACTCTCAGCAGAAAAAATACTGTTCCCTGCAACAAGGATATTGGCGCCGGCTGCAACAAGTTTTTCAGCATTTTCGGTAGATACACCTCCGTCAATTTCAATGGCGGTGGAGGTTTTTTTGCGTAGTATAAGCTCTTTTAAAAGGGATATTTTTTCATAAGTGCCTGCAATAAATTGCTGCCCGCCAAAACCCGGGTTTACCGACATCAGAAGAACGATATCAGCTTCGTTTATACTATTTTCGAGAAAATGCACAGGGGTATGGGGGTTTAATACAATTCCTGCTTTCATTCCCAGCGATTTTATAGCAGTAAGGGTACGATGTAGGTGGGTACAGGCTTCGAAATGCACGTGTAAAATATCGGCTCCGGCATCTCTGAATTCCTGCAGATAACGGTACGGTTCGGTTATCATCAGATGAACATCGAGGGGCTTTTCTGCGTGTTTTTTTAAGGCTTTAATTACAGGAAAGCCAAAAGTTATGTTAGGAACAAATACCCCATCCATTACATCAATATGGATCAAATCGGCTTGGCTTGCATTTAGCATTGCAATTTCCTGCGACAATTTTGATAGGTCGGCAGAGAGCAAGGATGGTGCAACTAAAACAGGCATAGGGTTATTATCCAAGATATGTTTTTAGGATTCTGCTTCGGGTGGTATGTTTGAGCCTTCGAATGGCTTTTTCTTTAATCTGGCGGACGCGTTCGCGTGTCAGTTCGAATTTCTCACCAATTTCTTCAAGTGTCATGGGATGGCTTCCGTTCAAACCGAAGTATTGCCTGATGACGTCAGCTTCGCGTTGGGTAAGAGTAGATATTGCCCTGTCAATTTCTTTTTTCAGGGATTCGTACAACAGCCCCGATTCGGGAGTGGGAACATCGTCGGCACGCATTACATCGTACATGGTATTGTCTTCGTCCTGTACCAGAGGAGCATCCATCGAAACATGCCTGCCCGAATTTCGCATAGATTCCTTTACTTCGTTTTCCGTAATTTCAAGTATTCCGGCTATTTCGTCGGCATTGGGTTCGCGTTCATATTGTTGTTCCAGTTGTGCATAGGCTTTATTTATCTTGTTGATGGAGCCTATTTTATTCAGGGGTAATCTTACTATGCGCGATTGTTCGGCTAAAGCCTGCAGTATGGATTGGCGAATCCACCAAACTGCATACGAAATAAATTTAAAACCACGGGTTTCGTCGAACCGTTGGGCTGCTTTTATCAGTCCGAGATTGCCTTCGTTAATCAGGTCGGGAAGGCTTAGTCCCTGGTTTTGGTATTGTTTTGATACGGAAACAACAAATCGAAGGTTTGCCTTGGTAAGTTTTTCGAGAGCTGATTTATCTCCTTGTTTAATCCGTTGGGCTAACGAAACTTCTTCATCTGCAGTAATTAGTTCCACTTTTCCAATTTCCTGAAGATATTTATCCAAAGAAGCGGTTTCGCGGTTAGTAACTTGTTTGGTAATTTTTAGCTGCCTCATGCCAATGTATAAATTGAAAATGAATGTTTATCGTATGTTTAAAGAAATGTATTGCAAAAAGCGGGTTAAAATTAAAAAACTTATGTTTGCGGAGGCTTAGGCAGAAGAACTTTCCGTGATAATTTTAATTTTCCCGTTTTGCTGTCTATATCAATAAGTTTTACTTCTAACTCGTCTCCAACTTTTAAAACACTTTCAACGGTTTTCAGGTGTTTCCACTCTATTTCAGAAATATGCAGCAATCCGTCTTTCCCGGGAAGAATTTCCACAAAAGCGCCAAAAGGTTGAATGTTTTTTACTACACCTTTATATATTTCACCAATTTCAGGAACAGCAATAATACGTTTGATTTTTTCTCTAACGGCTTCGATAGAGTCTTTATCTGCAGATACAATGTCAATGATACCGAATTCGCCTACTTCTTCAATTACAATAGTAGAGTTGGTTTCGCGTTGCATTTCCTGAATAACTTTTCCACCGGGTCCGATAACGGCGCCAATAAATTCTTTAGGAATAGTCATTTTTACTATTCTTGGAACATGGGGTTTATAATCCTGACGGGGTTCGGTAATGGTTTTTTCCATTTCATCTAAGATGTGCATTCTGCCGCGATGGGCTTGTTCAAGAGCTTCCGCCATAATTGCGTACGATAGTCCATCTACTTTTATATCCATTTGGCAGGCTGTTATTCCATCTCGTGTACCAGTAACTTTAAAGTCCATATCGCCAAGATGGTCTTCGTCTCCAAGAATATCAGAAAGAACGGCATATTTACCGCTTTGGGTATCGGTAATCAATCCCATGGCAATACCTGATACCGGTTTACGTATTTTTACACCGGCATCCATGAGTGCAAGGGTACCTGCACAAACGGTAGCCATAGAGGATGAACCGTTTGATTCGAGAATATCGGAAACGATACGTATGGTGTAGGGATTTTCTTCTCCTGTGGGTACCATGGGTTTCAATGCCCTTAATGCGAGGTTCCCGTGTCCTATTTCGCGGCGGCTTGTGCCCCTTACGGCTTTCACTTCTCCGGTTGAAAATGGAGGGAAGTTATAATGGAGAATGAAATTTACCTTGTCTTCTATTACTGCGCCGTCAATTATTTGTTCATCAAGCTTGGTTCCAAGTGTAACTGTTGTAAGCGATTGGGTTTCACCGCGGGTAAAAATAGCCGAGCCATGTGCGGTGGGTAAATAATCCACTTCTGTCCAGATGGGACGAATTTCGTCAAGCTTTCTGCCATCAAGTCTTATGCGTTCGTTCAGGATAACGTCGCGAACAGCTTTTTTATTCACATCGTGGAAATAACGAGAAATCAGCGGTCCCTTTTCCATGGCTTCTTCCTCGCTCAGGGTTAGAATAAAATCTTCTTTTACTTTGTCGAACAGTTCGGTGCGTTCGTGCTTACCTGTGGGGTTCTTCGCTATTTCATAAATCCGGGAATAGGAAAAATCATGTACTTTTTTTTCAAGTTCTTCATCCTGCGATTCGTGACAATATTCACGTTTTACATGGGCTTTTTCTACCATTTCCATCAGTTCACACTGAGCCTCGCATTGTTTTTTTATGGCTTCGTGGGCAAGTTTCAGGGCTTCTATCATATCGTTTTCCGATATTTCTTTCATTTCTCCTTCTACCATCACAATGTTCTCCTTTGAAGCAGCGACCATTATATCAATATCTGCTTCCGGAATTTCGGAAAAACCAGGATTAATTACCAAATTTCCGTTTATTCTTGCTACTCTCACTTCAGAAATAGGACCCAGAAAGGGAATATCTGAAACCATAAGTGCCGACGAAGCTGCCAGGCAGGCAAATGCATCGGGCTTAATATCGGGGTCGGAAGAAATTAATGTGATAAGTACTTGGGTTTCCGCATGGTAATTGGCAGGAAAAAGGGGGCGTATTGCCCTGTCAACTAAGCGGGCAATCAGGATTTCATATTCTGACGGACGGGCTTCCCGTTTAAAAAAACCCCCCGGAAAACGACCTGCCGCTGCATATTTTTCCTGGTATTCTACTGTTAGTGGCATGAAATCAACATTCTCAGCCGCTTCTTTTTTTGAACATACGGTGGCTAACAACATAGTGTTAGCTATCTTTACTACCACCGAACCATCGGCTTGCTTGGCAAGCTTACCGGTTTCGATGGAAATATTTCTGCCATCGCCCAGATCAAAAGTCTTTACAAATCCTTGCATAAAATTGATAAGGTGTTATGATTATTTGATTACTATTTTCTGATGTATTCAATACAAAAAAAGGCAATTCGGAACAATTGCCTTCATTTGGATATTTTTTATTGTGCTTCAGGGTTATTTTCTGATGTTTAATTTTTTGATGATAGTTCTATATCTTTCAATATCAATTTCTTTTAGATAGTCAAGAAGCCTGCGGCGTTTTCCTACAAGACGAACCAGTGCCCGTTCGGTAAAAAGGTCTTTCTTATTGGATTTTAAATGCTGTGTAAGGTGCTGAATACGATATGTAAACAATGCAATTTGTCCTTCGGAACTGCCGGTATCTATTTCGGAAGTGCCGTGCTGCTTGAAGATATCTTTTTTAATCTCTGGTGTTAAATACATGATTGTTTAATTAAAAGTGACTTGCTTTTGGGTGTGCAAAATTACAATTTTTTTTTAAATGACAAAGAAGCCGCATTTTTTTTACAAAATATTTCAAACCTTAACCTGCTTAAAAAACTTGTGCAAAGTAAATAAATATTTAATTTAGCATGGCGTTTTATCTGTAAAATAATAAAATTATGAAAAAGTTTTTATGGGTTTCTTTCATATTTATGATTTTGGTAATCAGTGTAAAAAGTCAATCGTATGTTACGATGATTGATATTGAGAATATTGCAGTAAAATCAAACAGAGATTACAAGCAATTACAATCTCCTGACCACAGAGTTGAAGGAAGCATGTATCTCAATGAAGCTTTTTCTCCGGGCCTTCTTGTTATGAAAGCTACTGATAATGTGATTAGCAATTTGCAATTTCGTTATAATGTTTACATGAAACAAATGGAATTTATTCATAATGGCGATACACTTGCTTTAACTAAACCTGAAAAAGTTAAATACATTGTTTTTCAAGATCAAACATTTGCATACCTTCAATATTTGAAGGGAGAAAGAATAGAAAATGATTATTTCCAAATTTTGGTTGATGGGAAATTCCAGTTATTACACCATTATATGGTGCTTTTTGAGCCAAGAAATCCACCTGCAACACCTTACAATGCAGGAAATTTCAACGACAAGTATTCACAATTGGACGATTTTTATGTGCAAAGAGAAGGAGAGCTGGCAACAATTGTTTCTCTCAGTAAAAAAAGCTTATTGGCCTTTATGAAAGATAAAGAGCCCCAGATTATGCAATTTATTAAAAAAAATAAACTGAAAATCAGGAAGCCGGAAGATGCAGTCCGGCTAATAACATTTTATAACAGCCTTCTTTAAAAGTATTTAAATATGAAATGACATAATTAACAGTAAATGAAGATATTTCTTGTTTCTGCGACTTCTGCTGAAATTGAGCCTTTCTTACATAGGGCATCTTTCAGGAAAAAACTTGCTTCCGGAAAAGAGCGGTTTGCATATGGTAAAGCAATCATTGATGTGCTGATTACGGGTGTAGGCATGGTTCCCACCGCATTTTGGATGGCAAAATCCTTATACAAAGAAAATTATGATGTTGCAATCAATGTAGGTATTGCAGGGAGTTTTTCTACCGGGCTTCAGATCGGAGAAATCGTTAATGTTGTAAGTGATAGGTTTTCGGAAATAGGCGCCGAATCAGGAGAACAGTTTCTCTCTCTTATTGATTTGAAATTACTTGAAGACGATAAAGCTTTCGCTACAAATAATGAACTGGTAAATAGCAGTGTATTCGAAAGTAAAACCATTAATTCCTTAAAAAAAGTAAAAGGGATAACTGTAAATACGGTACATGGATGCAATGACAGTATTCAGAAAGTGAGAAAGTTGTTTCACCCGGATGTAGAAAGTATGGAAGGTGCCGCATTTTTATATGTCTGTTTGAATGAAAGGATACAATGTTTGCAACTACGGGCAATCTCCAATTACATTGAAACCCGTAACAAGGAAAAATGGAACATCCCATTGGCTATTCGCAATGTAAACAATGCTTTATTTATGATACTGGATGAATAAGAACACTCAAAATAACAAAAAGTTGCAGTTAGCATTCAGCCCCTGTCCCAACGACACTTTCATGTTCGATGCGTTGATAAATCACAGGATGGGTGCTGTGGACCTGGATTTTGATTATCACCTTGCTGATATTGAAACTCTCAATCTCAAAGCTTTTGATGGGTATTTTGATGTTACCAAGCTGAGTTTTCATGCTTTATTGTACCTTGCAAAGGAATATACCTTGCTGGATGCCGGATGTGCTTTGGGCAGGAACTGCGGACCCGTTCTCATAGCGCGAGAGCCCTTTTCTTTAGAAAAATTAGCAAAAGCAACCATTGCCATCCCTGGTCGGTATACCACTGCCAATCTGCTATTTAGTCTTGCTTTTCCTGAAAGTAAGGTAAAAAAAGAAATTTTATTTTCCGACATCGAAAATGCCGTACTTACGAGACAGGTTGATGCCGGAGTTATAATTCACGAAAGCCGTTTTACTTTCGAACAAAGAGGTTTGATTAAGCTGATGGATTTGGGCGAATGGTGGGAAAGCGAAACAGGATGTCTTATACCGTTGGGCTGTATTGTGATAAAACAAAGTGCAGGTTCTGAGATTATTAAAAAAACCGAGAACCTTATACGAAAAAGTATTGAATATGCTTTTGAAAATCCAGAGCATTCTTCCGGATTTGTCAAAAATCATGCAAGGGAAACGCTTGATTCGGTAATAAGGCAACATATTCAATTGTATGTAAATAAATTCTCCATTTCACTCGGTGAAGAGGGAAGAAAAGCCGTGGAAACACTCTTTGAAAAGGCAGCACAAGTCAGATTGATTCCTTAAGAAATCCTTACTTTTTACAAAAAATACCTGATTTTTGCTATTGTCAAAATAAATCCTTTATTTTACAGGGTTTTTTAAACAAATGTTGAATTTAAAATCAGAAAAATATGAAAAAAGGAGTACTTGTTTTTGCAGCATGTTTAAGCATGGCTGCCATGCCCGTATTTGCCCAGATGGATAACCTTACCAACATGAGTGCGGAATGGATGCGCACCGGCAACAGAAATGCAGCTCTCGATGCTGCTGACATTGTGGTGTATAACCCTGCTGGGTTGACTAAAATAAAAGATGGTTTGCATATAAACCTGAGCAATCAAACCTTGTTTCGCCAACCTCAGCATACTTTTGACCTGGGTTTCGGTAAAGGTGAACAAACTTTTAAACAGGATAAAACCGACCCAATTTTGCCAAATTTATACCTTGCTTATAAAAAAAATAACTGGGCAATTCATGGCGGAATCTACATTCCCGGAGGTGGTGCTACTGCCGATTATCCGGATGGTTCGATTACTACAGAATTGATTTCCTTGCAATTATTGCAATCATATGCCGCACAGGGTGCTGATTATACAATGGCTGCCAATCAGTCGCTTAAGGCTTCTTCATATTACATTGCTTTTGCCCTGGGGGGAAGTTATGCTTTTAACGATGCTGTTTCTGTTTCGTTGGGAGCTAGATACCTTAGCTGTAAAAATACAACAAAAGCCGGAATGACACTTACTGGCTCGCAAGTATTACCCGACCAGCAATTTGCAGTGAAAACAGAAGACAATGCAGATGGTTTTGGTGGAGTAGTAGGATTAAATATTCAACCTTTTGAAAAATTAAACATCGGTGTAAAATACGAAACATCTGTTGCTCTTAACTTTGAAACTGATGTAAAAAATGATGATTTGCAAATGTTTACAGATGGTGCAAAAAATCATCGCGACCTTCCGGCGAGCTTTAATATTGGTTTTGCCTATAACATGTCGAAAAAACTCCAAGCAGAATTTGATTATGGTTATTATTTCCAACAGGCAGCTGACTGGGGAAAAACAAAGGATAGAAATATTTTCCCAGTTGACCATAGCTTGTCGGAAATGGCAGGAGACTGTTATACAGCCGGTTTAGCTCTTATTTATCATCCCGTCGAAAAACTAACCCTCAGCACCGGAGCCATTTTTACCAAATTTTTATATGAGGACAAAGAAGGCTATTATACCAGCCTTGGCTCTTTTGAAGTGCTGAAAAACGACAACTGGAATTTCAGTCTGGGCGGTGCGTACCGACTGTTTAAAGGGGTTAACCTGAACCTTGCCTTCGGATACTGTGTGTGGAAAGATTACAATACCAAATCGTTGCAGATAGAAATGCTGAAATTTGCTACCCAAAATCCGGATACCGACCCGATTATAAAGACCAGCGATAATGCTACCATTATTGCAGTAGGTTTTGATTTTTCGTTATAAAAAGTTTATCACATTTATTGCTACTTTTGTCGCTCCTCCCGTTCTTCTATAGCAGGAGGAGCGTTTTTTTAATCTTTTGAAAATGATAGTAATTACAGGAGCAGCCGGGTTTATAGGAAGTTGCCTGGCAGGCAAACTCAACGAAAACGGCGTTTTTGACCTTGTCCTTGCCGATGATTTTTCAAACCAGACAAAGGCTGACAACATTAATACAAAAAAAATTAAAGAAAAGGTTGAACGTTCTATTTTGTTTAACTGGCTGGAGCAAAATCATGAAAATGTTAATTTTGTGCTTCATATAGGAGCCAGGACTGATACTACCGAATTTCGGAAATCCGTTTTTGACGAATTGAATGTGAATTATTCAAAACAGGTATGGAATTTCTGTACCCGCTATCAGATTCCTTTAATTTATGCTTCCTCTGCGGCTACATACGGGCTTGGTGAGTTGGGTTACAGCGATGACCATGCGTTAATTCCCAGCCTGAAACCTTTGAATCCCTATGGAAATTCGAAAAATGAATTCGACAAATGGGTGCTGCAGCAAAACGAACAGCCCCCGCTATGGTATGGCTTGAAGTTTTTCAATGTGTATGGTCCCAATGAATACCATAAAGGACGCATGGCTTCCGTAATTTTTCATGCTTTCCACCAGGTTCGGAAAACCGGGAAAGTGAAACTTTTTAAATCGCATCGTCCCGATTTTACCGATGGTGGGCAACTTCGCGATTTTGTGTATGTGAAAGATGTTGTGTCGGTTATCCTTTTTCTGATGAATAAAAAAGGCTTTTCAGGAATTTATAATCTGGGAACAGGTAAAGCACGTACATTTCTCGACCTTGCAGCAAATACTTTTAAAGCATTGGAAATTCCTGAAAATATTGAATTTATTGATACTCCTATTGATATACGCGATAAATACCAGTACTTTACACAGGCAGACATGACAAAGTTGTTTTCCATCGGGTATCAACAGCCTTTTTTCAGTCTTGAAGAAGGTATTGCAGATTATGTAAAAAATTTCTTGGTTTATCAGGAATATTTATAGAGTACTGCATTACAGACTTTATTTGAAATTTGCATAATAATTTGTAAATCAAATTAATTTTGGTGCTATGTATATTTTGGCTGCTTTTCGAATAATACCCGTGTAATTTTTTTCCCCTCGTAGTTTTTTTTCAATATCTGTGAAGTTGTAGTTTTTTTATCTGTTAAAAATTATGAAAGAGGAAAGTTTTTTCTTTTTCATGTGTCTTATCCATATACATTTGCAAACTGAAAATTTATCCGATTATATGTGTAAATCATTTAAAGTCAATTTTTTATTAATCTTTTTGTTTTCTACAACATCATTTGTTTTTTCACAGCGACCTTCACAGGGAAATGGTAGCATGCCCCAGGGAAGCGGAAAAATTACCGGGATTCTCATTGATGCCCAGGCTTCACAACCCATTGAATACGGAAATGTGCTGGTTTTTCGTGTAAAAGATTCTGTAATGGTTACCGGCAACATCAGTAATGTAACCGGGAAATTTACTATCGAACCAGTCCCTTTTGGAAAATATTATCTAAAAATTCAATTTATAGGATACAAAACCAAATACATAAACAATGTTTCCATTTTATCCAAAAATCCGGAAGTTGATTTGGGCAAAATTCAGATTTCGCAGTCGGCAAGTTCGCTTTCAGCAGTGGATGTAGTGGCACAAAAGGAAATGATTACCAATAACCTGGATAAAAAAGTCATCAATGTTGACAGAAATATTGCTAGTTCGGGCGGCACAGCCATTGATGTAATGCAGAACCTGCCTTCGGTTTCGGTGGAATCAGATGGAAACATCAGCCTGAGAGGAAATACCAATGTTACTATCCTTATTGATGGTAAGCCTTCGGGAATGGCTAATTTGAGTGCTTCGGACGCTTTGAGCCAAATTCCGGCAAGTTCTATCGAAAGTGTGGAACTGGTTACCAACCCTTCTGTGCGTTACGACCCGGAAGGAACTTCCGGAATTATTAATATAGTGCTGAAAAAGAAAAGCCTGCTGGGGCTTAATGGTATGGTACAAGCCAATGCCGGTACGGGGGATAAATACAGCGGCACACTGAACCTTAACTATCGTAACAAAGGATTAAATTTGTTTGGAAACATGGATTTGCGTCAACACCGCAGCAAAGATTCCGGTACAGGTTTTCGTACCACTGAGTATAACAACATTGTTTCTTACCTTAGCCAGCATACAGATGGAACCAGTGAGAACAAGATGTACAATATCAATGTTGGAGCCGATTATTATCTGAACGATCGCAATTCTATTACGCTACAGTACCAGAACCGCCATATGGACCGTTCGGAAGATGAAACTACCGATAATCTTACAAAAGATTCGGCATTTAACCTGAAAAGGAATTTCGACCGGAATACAGAAGGAAGCCGTAAGATGAGAACAAATGAATACACACTAAATTACAAACGTACCTTTGAAATGAAAGGGAAGGAGCTTACTGCAGATTTTATTGTTAGTGATAACAGCATGGACGGGGATGAAGATATGCTGCAACGTGAATTTTCCGGAGATACGGTAAGTAGTACTTCACTTCAGCGTTCGATATCCGACAATTCAAACAACATGTATATTGCCCAGGCAAATTATGTTGCTCCTCTTGGTGAAGGTGGCAGATTGGAAGCCGGCTTCAAAAGCTCATACCGTCAACAGGTTTCGGGCAACAATCTGTACAACGTATTGACTAATGATCAACGGGATACTATACAACGAAATCATTTTGCTTACGATGAACAAATTCATGCTATCTATGGAATTTATTCCAACAGCATAAAAAAATTCAAATACCAGGTAGGATTGCGGCTCGAAGAAGCATACACCGAATCGGAACTGAAATATAAAAATGACAAATTCGATAATAATTATTTTAGTTTTTATCCTTCCGTGCATCTGGTGCAGGAAATTGGAAAAGAACAGGAAGTGCAGTTAAGTTACAGTCGCAGGATAAACCGCCCCAATCCCAGGATGATGAATCCTTTTGTGGATTATGAGGATTCACTAAACGTACGCCAGGGTAACCCCAAGTTAAAACCGGAATACATCAATTCGTTCGAGCTGGGGTATTCCAAATACTGGGGAAAAACTTCTTTTACAGGCAGTGTATTTTACCGGAGAACGGATGATGTGATAAATTCTGTAAGCGTTCTGGATTCCAATAATGTTACTTTTACCTCCTATTATAACTTATCTAATAATCAATCCTATGGAATAGAATTGATAGCCACCAAAGAATTTTTCAAAATTCTGAAAATAAATGCAAACTATTCCTGGTTTAAAAGCACTTTCGACGGAAGTAAGGAATATAATATTCCAAAAACAGAAGACTACACATGGACAGCCAAGCTGAATCTTAATCTCAATCTCTCCAAAGATTTTTTCTTTCAGGTCATCTCCAATTACCGTGCTCCGGTAACTATGGCTCAGGGAAAGAGAAAGGAAACTTATTTTACTGATGTTGCATTGCGAAAAGATTTTCTGAAGGGGAAATTATCGGTAAATGCACGTATGAGTGATGTATTTGCAACCCGTAAATACAGTTCTGAAACCTATGGAGAAGGTTTTACCTACGCATCTACCCACAAGGGCGAATCGCAGATAATTTTCCTGGGAATAAGCTATAAGTTTAATAATTACAAACAACAAAAACCCAACAGGGAAGCCAATGGTGAAGAAGGAGATATGGGCGAATTTTAGTCTATTTTCCGGATGTTTCCCGAACCGTTGATGTTGGTGGTAATATCGGGAGAACCCTTATAACTTACATTTCCGCTTCCGCTGATGGAAACATCCAGTTTTTCGAGCGCCATCACATAGCAGTTTCCTGAACCGTTAACATCTACACTACAGCGGCTTCCCGGCATTTCTTCAGAATGGATATTGCCTGAACCGTTGATGGTAAACCATTGTTTTTTGGCAGTACCTTTCAGCAAAATTTTACCGGAACCTCCGATTTTGCAGGTGAGTTCATCATATTCTACATTAAGAAACACACTGCCAGAACCATTGATTGCCAGTTTCAGTTCTTCTCCTTTAAAGGTACCTTTGGTTTCTACATCTGCCGAAGCATTAACTGTGAGTTTTTCAAGTGTATTGGCAGTAAGAAAAATATTGATGCCCTTGTGGCTCCCCAGGCATTTTCTTTCCAGCTCAATTACCAAGGTGTTCCCGGCAACGTGGCACGCAATTTCATCAAGAATATTTTGTTGTGCTTCGATACGAAGCGATTGTGTAGTACCTTGCTGAAGATACAAATGGGCAGGAACATTCACTTCAATTTTTGTAAAAGGATCAGCCTGCATAACCCTTGCCACAGATTCTCCTTTGCCGTTGATGCAATCCATACAACCGCAAAAGGAAAACAATGCCATAATTAACAGAAAGAATATCTTTTTCATTTTCTTATTTTTTACAAATATAGTAAACTTATTCACCCGAGTTCGGGATAAAATATTTTTTCCATCTGCTTGATATTAACCTGTCAGAATTTTAATATCAATAGAAAGGATTTTTTATTTTTGGTGAATTCTCCGTCGAGAGATCAATAATTAATGTCTATGGACAATTTTTTCTTAAAAATCAACATTCTATTAACGTTCATCGCCTACGGCGAAATGTAACATGAAGAAATATTCCAAAAATGGCTTGCAACCTTGTCCCGAAATCAGTTTAATACTAAGAAAAAAACATTTTTCAATATTATAAACACTTGAATCCCGTTTCAGTTTACTTTTGTATCAAATTTGCAAAACCTTTGAAAAGAATCTTACCTGCTTTTTTGGCTTTTACCTTACTTTATAATGCAGTAGGATACTATATTGTATATAAGACTGTCCAATACCAGGCGAAAAAAGAAATGAAACACCGTATATTTCGCCTTGTGCCTGAAAAAGAATTACTACGTTTTGCTGCCGATGACCCGGATTTTTGCTATAACGCAAAATTTATCAATCCACATGAATTTATTTTTGGAGAGAAAATGTATGATATAGTAAAGGAAATTAGTGAAAACGGAAGGATTTATTACATGTGTGTTAACGATGAAAAAGAAGGAACTTTATTAAAAAATTTTAACAGACTTACCTCCGACGACGGTCCTAAAAAATCACAGACACAGCAAACAATGCAACGACTATATAAGTTGCTGGTAAATGAATTTACTGATAATTCTGAAAAATTTACAAATTATATACATAAAAACAAACTTGTATTTACAGAATATAATTGTTTTTATTCTATTCCAGAAGTGGAAATGGTTCCTCCTCCCCCCAAGATATAAATTATTGATAAACAGTTTTTATTTCAGAGTATAGTATATCTCTGTTTTAACTTATTTATTAATAATTTTAGTACAATGAAACCTATATTCCACAAATACAGATGAAAATGATGTTCAACCTTATGGGTTTTATTTGACAATTAAATAACAAATTAATTACAAATGAGAAAAATAATTTTTACTTTATGTATATTTACCTGTTTTATTTATAGTGTTACAGCGCAACAGGTAACAGTTTATGATAAGTCGGACCTGCAGCCCATCGTTAATGTATCCGTTTATAACCAGGCAAAATCTGCAGCTGAAATGACCGATGCCAAAGGCGTGGCAAAACTGTCGGCTTTTAAAGATAATGACACACTGTTTTTTAAGCATATAGCTTATCAGGAATTTAAAATTACCAAAAAGGCACTCTCTCAAAGTAAATATAAAGTGTATTTAGCCGATAATATTATCCGGCTTGATGAGGTGGTGCTTTCAGCGAATAAATTTGAAGAAAAAAAAGCGGATATCCCTCACAAAATTGACATAATCACTGCAAAACAGATAGCATTTAATAATCCGCAAACCAGTGCAGACCTTCTGCAACAAAACGGAAATATTTTCGTACAGCAAAGCCAACTGGGCGGTGGAAGCCCGGTACTCAGGGGCTTTGAAGCCAACAAGGTGTTGCTTGTTGTTGATGGAGTGAGAATGAATAATGCCATTTACCGTAGCGGTCACCTGCAAAGTATCATTACCGTTGACCCTAACATTTTACAAAGAGTAGAAGTGGTTTTTGGCCCGGGTTCAGTTATTTATGGAAGCGATGCCCTGGGAGGAGTGGTGCATTTTTACACCCCCAATCCTTTACTGAGTTTTAACGGAAAGCCTTATGTGAACTCCGGTTTTTTTACAAGGTATTCTTCGGCAGCCAACGAAATGAGCGGGAATGTCCATTTTAATATCGGATTGAAAAAATGGGCATTTCTAACCAATATCTCTTACAAAAACCTGGACGACCTTCATATGGGAAGCGTACGCGACCCTTTTTACGGCGATTTTGGTAAATGTAATTACTATGTAAAAAGAATAAATGGTACTGACAGCCTTCTGAAAAATTCAGATCCGAATTTGCAAAAAGAAACCGGGTATTCTCAATACGATATCATGCAGAAAATATTGTTTCAGGCAAACCGTAACACTCGTTACATTCTTAATCTGCAATACTCCAACTCCAGCAACATCCAACGCTATGACCGTCTGCAACAATTTGCGGGCGGATTACCCAAGTATGCCGAATGGTATTATGGACCTCAAAGCCGTTTGCTGGCTTCACTTCGGGCTGAACTCAGCGGAGATAGAAAATTGTACGACAATTGGAATACTACTATTGCTTATCAGAATATCAGCGAGGACAGGATAAGCCGGAAATACCGCAAAAACAACAAACAATACCAGTTGGAAACGGTGGATGTATTTTCGCTTAACACCGACCTGATGAAAAAAGTAACCCCGGTAAACGAATTGCGCTACGGGTTGGAAACCGTGTATAATTCGGTTTCTTCTGAGGCTTACCAGAAAAATATCCTTACCGGTGAAAAAACTTACGATATGGCTACGCGCTACCCTGATGACTATAATTATATGTTCACACTCGCTGCTTATGCTACCCATAACTGGGAGATCAGCAAGAAATTCATCTTCTCGCAGGGTGTACGCATCAATTACATAGCCCTGCGATCGGTATATACAGATACGATGATGAAAATTATGCAGTTTCCGTTCGACAACACTATTAAACAAGACAATACTGCTGTCAATGGAAATTTAGGCTTTGTGTATCTCCCCGGCAGCAACTGGCGCTTTGCCCTGAGTGCAGCTTCAGGTTTCCGTGCTCCCAATGTGGATGATGTGGGAAAGGTAAACGATTCGAACGCAAAAGACCATTTGTTGGTTATTCCCAACCCCGACCTGAAACCCGAATATTCCTACAACCTGGATTTTACACTGGGTAAAACAGCATTCAATACTTTAAACCTTGAATTTACCGGTTTTTATACTTTACTAAAAGATGCCATCGTTTCCAGTTCTGCCACTTTTAACGGGCAGGATTCCGTGTCGTACGATGGACAAATGTGCGGTATACAAACAAATACCAACAAAGGAGAAGCATATATTTACGGTTTGCAGGCAAATGCAAAATTACAGCTCAATCCGCAACTTTCCGTAACAAGTAATTTAACCTACACCTATGGAAGGGTAAAGGAAGGCGATCAGCCGCTTGATCATGTACCTCCTTTTTATGGTGCTACCACCTACCATTTTGAGTTGAAAAAGTTTCATTCCGAGTTTAGTATAAAATATAATGGCTGGAAAAAGCTGAAAGATTACAACCCCAGCGGCGAAGATAACCTTGCATCGGCTACCGAAAAAGGGATGCCTGCGTGGTACACCCTAAACTTGCGGGCAGGATACCAGATTACAAAACAATTCAACTTGCAGATGGCGTTGGAAAATATGCTTGATATGCATTACAGGGTTTTTGCTTCGGGTGTAAGCGCTCCGGGCAGGAATTTTGTTATCACCTTACGAGGAAATTTTTAACCTGAGAAAGTAAATTAAATGTGTGCCATCCTTTGTAATTTTAGCGAGGGATGGCACTTTTTATGGCTATTGTAAAAGTTCTATGTTTGAAAAATATTAAACCGTTGCAAAAACTTTTTCAGACTTCGATGATGCTCAGTCTGGCAACTAATTACTATTAACCTGAGTTCAGCATAAGGTTGCAAACCATTCTTGTAATATTTCTTCATGTTAAAATCCTGACGGGTTGTTACCAGGCAGATGGAAAACATACTTTATCCCGAAACTCAGGTTAACAGGTCCCTTATTTACACAGTTTTTCCCGGACAGTTCCATTGAACCTCTTCCTCAGACAACTGAATTTCTTCTTCATTCGTCTGTTATCGTTGTTCTCAATAAAAATTATACATTCATTTCTTTTCCAGGGTCCCAGAAAAGACTGTTGAAGTGTACCACCTTGTCGTCCTGCACTTCGATACCTTCGTTTTCAAGGAGTTGCTTCATCACTTCGGGGTTGCCGAAATAGTGTTTGCCGCTAAGTATTCCGTTGCGGTTCACCACACGGTGGGCAGGAATATTTTCCATGGCACTGTGCGAGGCATTCATCGCCCAGCCCACCATCCTTGCCGAGCCACGACTGCCCAGATAAGCCGCAATGGCACCGTAAGAAGTAACCCTTCCGTAAGGAATGCATTTTGCTACTGCATATACCCGTGAGAAGAAATTGAAAGTGTCGGCAGGCACGTTTAAAAGAATAAGGGTTAATGATGAATGTTTAATGGTTAATGGGAGGTATATTGCTTTTTACGGTTCGAAATATATTGCCCGAAAATGTCATTACGTTTAACTTTTGGCTCATAGCTCCCGGCTTTCCGCTATAAATTTCAGATAATGTATCTTCAGTCCTTGTTCCAGCCACATTTTTTCGTAAAAAGTCTGTACTGGCAGCACGTCGGCTATGTCGGGCGTAACCGGGGCATTGTACAAATCGTCGGTTTGATATAGTATTGTGTATCTGTGCATAACAATTATTTCCAATGTGTAATTATACAGTTCCGCGTTATCTGTTTTAAGGTGTAATAATCCGCCGGGGGCAAGAATCTGTTTGTACCTTTCAATGTATTGAGGGGAGGTAAACCTCCTTTTTGCCCTCGAATTACGGGGCTGGGGCTCAGGAAAGGTGATCCATATTTCATTGATTTCGCCCGGGGCAAAAATTTGCTCTATCATTTCCGTATGTGTGCGGATAAATGCCACGTTTTTCATCTGGTTTTCCAGACTGGTTTTACTGCCTTTCCACAGACGGGCGCCTTTTTTGTCGATACCGATACAATTTTTTTCGGGATATTTATCTGCCAGGGCAATGGTGTATTCTCCTTTGCCACAACCTAATTCTACCACTATGGGATGGTTATTTTTAAAAAAACCTGCGTTCCAGTTTCCTTTCATGGAATAACCGGAAGCCAATTCTTCAAAAGTAGGTTGAAATAGATGCGCAAAGGTGGCGTTTTCAGCAAAACGTTGCAGCTTGTTTTTCTTTCCCACGACGGCAATGGCTTATTTATTCAAAATCCAGGCTGAACCGTTGATGGTTTGTTGAATTTCTTTCAGTTGAAGGTTTGCTTCTTCAAGGGTAGCAAAGCCATCAACACTCACGCGGAAAAGCCCGTTACGGGTTTTATCAATTATTGTTGCCTGATGTCCTTTCGACTGGCAGCTTTTTACAAAATTCTGTGCATTTTCTTCACTTAGGAAAGCGCCGCCTATGATGAAATATTTTAACCCAGCCTGCTTTTCAGTTGCCGGTAAAGATTTCATCACTGGAATGGGAATAATTGATGCACTGTTAATTATATGTGGGGTTACCGGCATTTCCTTTTCATGATTGATACCCGAACTGTAACGGAAAAAGGAAAAAAGTCCTGCAGAATTTGTATATGTACTTTGCACGGTATTCCAATTAAAAATACCCCAAATAACAAGAGCTGCTATGGGCAAAGATGTTGTGGCAATACGCCGGATGATTCCTGCATGACTTGGCTTTTTTGTACGGGATTTGCGGTCGGCAAAGCGTTTTGCAAGCAAAATCCTGTTGGTTTCGCGCTGAATTGCCGGGGAAACAAATTCTGTAAGCCCGTAAGCATCTTCAAGATAATTTACCGTGGTATCGGGCGAAAAAACAGGCTTTTTATCGGTATTGAGGGTAAAATCTCCGATTCCTTTCAAGTTGAGAGTTTCCTGCCGGGCAAGCTGCTGGTTCCATAACAGCACTGAATCATTAATCATTTGCAAGGTATCCTCATACGATTCACCTCTTATCATGGCAAGAAAGTTGGCAAGTAAGCCATCGTTAGTGGTGAGCTCTGCATTAAAAACAATTTCCCTTGATGGAGGTTGAAAAGAATTACGTGCTGGGTGAATGGTTGCAGGTTTGGCATGGATAATAAAACCACCAAAACCAGGAACTATAACACAATCATGTCTGTATAGTAAATCGCAGATGTATCTTTCCAGTTTCATTGCACAACATTTTTTGCCATTGCTAAAGTAGTACAGGTAGGTGAAAAAATCAAGCGTTGTTAGTAAGTTTTAATAAATCGTCAGGGGTGTCAATAGAAACACTTTCATGTTCAGTAAATTCAACATGAATAGGGATGCCATTTTGCATCCACCGCAGTTGTTCGAGCGACTCGGCTGTTTCAAGTGATGAAGGTTGTTCCAGTGTACTGATTCTTTGTAAAACATGAGTCCGGTAACCGTAAATTCCTATATGTTTATAGTAAGTATGATAGTTTATCCAATCCTGTTCATCTTTTCCTCTCAGGTAGGGGATGGGCGAGCGGCTGAAGTATAAAGCCTTGTTATTGTTATTTGCCACTATTTTTATGATGGAAGGGGCAAATAATGCTTCAGAAGAAGTGAGTCGTAGTGCCAGGGTGGCAATTTGCACATCTTCATTGTTGAAGCACATGGCAACCTGGTTTATTTGCCCGGGATCAATAAAAGGTTCATCTCCCTGAATATTAATGATAGCATCATAGTTTACTCCTGAATCACGCATGAGTATTTCTGCAGTTTCCGCACAGCGGTCGGTACCTGTCCGGTGGCTGGAAGATGTCATTACCACCTTACCTCCAAAGCGCTTCACTTCCTCAGCAATACGGCTGTCATCGGTAGCAACCACCACATTGTCCAATAAACTTGCTTTGGCAGCCTGTTCATAAACTCTTTGAATCATGGTTTTTCCGTTGATAACCGTGAGTGGTTTCCCCGGAAAACGGGTGGAAGCATAACGTGAAGGAATAATTCCGAGAATTTTCATCGAACATGTAAAATTAACTTCAGAACAGTCCGTGAAGTTCGGCATTTACCCTTTCGATAATATTGCCAAGGTCCTCGGGGTTTTCTGAGAAGTTGATGTCGTCAACGTCCACTATCATCAATTTTCCCTCTTTGTAGCCATTAATCCATTCTTCGTAACGATCGTTCAGGCTTTTCAGGTAGTCGAGACGGATGGAGGCTTCATAATCCCTTCCCCGTTTCTGAATCTGTCTGACAAGTGTGGGGACGCTTGCTCTGAGGTAGATAAGCAAATCAGGTGGTTTGATAAACGAAACCATCAGTTCGAAAAGGCTTTGGTAATTATGAAAATCTCTTGTAGCCATAAGATTCATATCGTGCAGGTTGGGAGCGAAAATATAGGCATCTTCATAAATAGTACGATCCTGCACCACGGCTTTTCCGCTATTATGAATCTCCACTATTTGCCGAAAACGGCTGTTCAAAAAATAAATCTGTAAGTTGAACGACCATCGTTGCATATCTTCATAAAAACTTGAAAGATAAGGATTTGTTTCAACATCTTCGTAATGGGCTTCCCAACCGAAATGTTTGGCAAGCAAACCAGAAAGTGTGGTTTTGCCTGAGCCTATGTTTCCTGCGATGGCTATATGCATGGGTATAGTGTATTGTATTTAGTGTACGAAAATAAGAAAAAGATGATTCCTTAAATCATCTTTCGTATTTCTTCAACAAATTTTCTTTCATTTGATAAGCGGGGTACTTTGTGTTGCCCGCCGAGTTTATTGTGTTTTCTCAGCCATTGGTAAAAAGTGCCTTCCGGAACCGGATACACCTCAGGCTTACGAAGTACCATATTATGGTATCTTTTGGCTTCATAGTCCGAGTTGATGGATTTAAGGGCATTATCAAAAGTTTCAACAAAAAAATCGAGGTTGTCAGGCGGAATAGCGAATTCAATAAGCCACTCGTGTACAGCATTGGTATTCCCTTGAAAATAATCGGGTGCTGCTGTATATTCATTTACAACAGAATGCGTTTTTTCACAGGCAATAGCAAGGGCTTTTTCGGCATTATCCACTATGAGTTCTTCACCTACAGCATTGATAAAACTTTTTGTTCTGCCGGTAATTTGTATCCTATAAGGGTCGAGGCTGGTAAAACGGATGGTATCACCTACAATGTAACGCCATAAACCTGCATTGGTTGAAATAACAAGAACATAATGGGTATCGGTGTCTACTTCGTCCAATTGAATGGTTTTAGGATTTTCACTATACAGTTCGCTGAGAGGTAAAAATTCATAAAAAATACCATAGTCGAGCATAAGCAGCATTTCTTGCGAATTATTTCGATCCTGTATACCGAAAAAGCCCTCCGAGGCATTGTAGGTTTCCACATATTTGAAGGTATCGGAAGCAATCAGCTTCCGGTATTGTTCGCGGTAGGGGATAAAGCTTACTCCTCCATGAAAATATACCTCCAGATTGGGCCACACCTCCATCAGGTTACTTTTTCCGGAAATATCGAGTATGCGTTTGATAAGCAACAACATCCACGAAGGAACCCCAAGCATGTTGGTAACATTGTGGTTGATGGTAGAATATGCAATTTTTTCAATTTTGCTTTCCCACTCGTTCATTAGTGCGATACTCAGGTTGGGTACCCTGATAAATTCAGCCCAGAACGGCAGGTTTTGCATGATGATAGCTGACAAGTCTCCGTCGTAGTAGGCTTCGTTGTTTACCTCATTTATCTGGTGGCTGCCTCCCATTGCCAGTCCTCTTCCCGAAAATATTTGGGTTTCAGGATTATTATTACAATACATGGAAAGCATATCTTTTCCTCCCTTAAAATGACATTCTTCAAGGGATTCTTCACTAACAGGAATAAACTTGCTTTTATCAGAAGTGGTTCCCGAAGATTTGGCAAACCAACGGATATCGGAATTCCACAAAATATTTTGTTCGCCTTTGCGCAGGCGGTTGATATATGGTTTTAAGCTTTCATAATCGTTAATAGGTACCCTTTCTTTAAACTGATCAAAGTTGAGGATGCTTTTGTACTCGTATTTTTTTCCCCATTCGGTATCCTTAGCTGAGGCAATAAGTTTTTTAAACAATTCATACTGCACATCATATGGGTATTTATTGAATAATTCAATCTGATGAATCCTTTTTTTCATCAGCCATAATAAAACTGAACTTATAAACGCCATATTACTTTTTTGCAGGAAAATAAACTTTACAAACTTACAAAAACCTTTTTATATGCAACAAAAACCTCGTGTCCTCATGTATAATTATTAAAAATTTGTGTAGGTTTGAATCCTTGATTTTTAAATTATGCGAGCAGTAGTACAGAGAGTTTCAGAAGCTTCTGTTGTTATAAACGGGGAAAAAGTAGCCGCGATTAGTAAAGGGTTACTTGTATTGTTAGGTATTGAAAAATCGGACAATGAGGAAGATGGCATTTGGCTAAGCGGGAAAATTGCACGTTTAAGGATTTTTCCGGATGGTTATGGGGCGATGAACCTGCCAATAACCGAGACCGAAGGTAATATAATTGTAGTGAGCCAGTTTACATTGCATGCCAGCACCCGTAAGGGCAACCGTCCGTCCTTTATCCGTGCTGCAAAACCTGAAACAGCGCTCCCCTTGTATAAGGCATTTATCGAAAGGCTGAAAGAGGATACCGGAAAAGATATTTCTACCGGCGAATTTGGAGCCATGATGCAGGTTCACCTTGTTAACGATGGACCGGTAACATTGTTTATAGATTCGAAAAATAAGGAATAAAAGCGTTAAAAACTAAGGTTAAAACCGAAACTCCACATAAATGGTAATTGGTCAACCCGTTCGCCGGTAATGCGGTTTACATAAAAAACGTTTTTCCGGTCGTAGATATTAGTTGCTCCAAGGTTAAATTCCAGTTTACTATATTTACTCAATTCAAATATTTTTTTGATATTGCCATCCAGACGATGGTAGTAAGGAAGCCTTCCGAGGTTAATATCGGCATACTGAAGTTTCATCGTTCCGTTTTCGGTGGTATAATCCGTAGAGATACCATCGCTAAAGTCTATCATTTCGTAATATCCCTGGGTTTGGGTAAAGGGGAAACCCGAACCGAAATTCCAGCGTAAGCTGATTTCCCAGCTTCTGTTGCTGCCTATCTGGTAAGAAGTAACCAGATTAACATTATGGCGACGATCATAATGCGGAGCATAGCTATTTCTTCCGTCAGTACGGTGAACGAAAGCATATGAATATACCGACCATATATACAACCTGTTGTATTCGTATTTGGCAGACAAATCTATTCCTTCGGCATCTCCTTTTTCGATGATAAAATCTTTACGGAGGTATTCGGGAACGTAATAAATAGATTTTTCGTCGTTGTAAGGAAAATCGTCGTTAAAAATTTTATTTCTATTAATATTCGTCAGTTGGCTAAAATATTTATAATAGCCTTCGAGATTAAGGGTGAGATTAGAAAAAGGTTCATATTCAAAGCCCAAAATCACATGGTTTGCTTTTTGTAATTTATGTTTTACACTTTTGCTTTTAAATTTACCCAAGTCTTCCGGACCGGAAAGAAATCCGTAAAAAAGATTTACTACATCACGGTCGGAATTGGCACTGAGAAGATTTTGTGAATAAATACCGGAAGCAAATTTAATCCTGAATTTCTCAGCAACATTGTATTTCACTGACAACCTGGGCTCAGGCGAAAAATTGGAAAGTGAGGCATACCATTGCAGACGGAATCCGGGTTCGATAAGAAATTTTCCTTTCACGTATTTGTATTTTACGTATCCACAGATTTCTGTTGTATTCTGCTCTTGTTGAATGACGCTGTTCGCTTCATTAGTAAATTCATAATTTGTTGAAAAACCCTGTATCTCAATACCATATTTTGTTTCATTTTTCCCCGAAAAATAAGTAAATCCCAATCCGAGGTTAAACCCATTGATATCACTGTGGCGGGGAAGCTGGTCGGATTCCGACATGGTAATGCCATATTTCGAGTATGCTACCACCCCTTCCAGCAGCATGGGCGTGTTGCCGGGAACCAAAATGAAGTTCATTCCGCCTCCTGACGATTTCCAGTGAAAATCGGACAAGTTTTTGTAATTATTTACTTTGTCATCAAAATTAAATCCGAAAAAATTTACTTTGCTGCCGTTGGAAGCATTGAGCGATATTTTTCCGTAAATATCGGTATAGTTGAAAGGCAACCCAGTTGTGTCCACATCTTTGTAAAAAGTTTTCGCGCTTTGTTCGAGGTAGGAATTTTTGAAAGAAAAGATAAATGAAGAACTACCTTCGCCAGCTTCTGATTGTTTTTTAAGAGGACCTTCAAGCAGCATATTGGCGCCAAAAGTATTTCCTCCTACTTTTCCTGAAATGCGTTTTTTATTACCGTCGCGTGTGGTAATATCCATCACCGAAGAAATTCTTCCGCCGTATTCGGCATTAAAGCCTCCTGTGTAAATGTTGGCATTACGGATGATGTCGGTTTCAAAAACCGAAAAAAGTCCGATGGAATGGAATGGATTATAAATCACCATTCCATCGAGTAGTACCTTGTTTTGGATAGGAGAGCCTCCGCGAATATACAATTGTCCACCCTGGTCGCCTGTAAATATCACACCGGGAAGTACCTGCAAGTACTGTGCAAGGTCGGGTTGCCCACCTATGGAAGGGATTTGTTTTACCTCCTTAGGGGTGATTTTTACTACTGATGTACGGGTTTCGGTTTTATTTTCTGTTTTGGTAGAAGTTATATTAACTCCCTGGATATTAACCGCAGATGCTTTCAGATAAAGTTTCTTATTGAGTACTTCGCTGCCGGCAATGGAAACGGGCATCCTGAGGGTATCATAACCCATATAGGTAACCATCAGGGTATATGTTCCTTTTGGTATGCGTGTTATGGCAAAATATCCGTTTACGTCGGTTGCAGCACCGATAGAAGTTTTATACAGGTACACATTGGTAAAAATAATAGGTTCACCCGTTTCTTTTTCATATACAAAACCTCTGATAACTCCTTCCTGAGCTATGCTATTACGGGGGGAAAAAAACAAAAATAAAATACTGGCAAACAAAAATAAGTATAGACGTTGAGGTTTCATAATAATAATAAACAGCCCGTAAATAAAATTAAAGAATGCAGCAAAAATAGTAAAAAATGGTTCGATTTGCATGAAAAAGCAGGAAATGTTTTTTTCTAAACGTTTTGTTTTAAAGATTGTTGATTTATTGATTATTGTGTAATGCAAGCTTTGGTATCCGGGGGGAGTGTACAACGAACTGTGTCAAGTAAACTTTTAGTACATTTGTTTGTCGGGATAAACGGACACAGGCTCTGCTGAGGAGCAAGCAGTGAAGGAATAAACCCGACCGACGGAATAATT
>JALOCA010000039.1 GCA_023227965.1 Lentimicrobiaceae bacterium
TCCAATAGCATGAAGACCTGTACCAAGAAGGGGGTTGGATGCTATCATTTATTTCTATTAATTGCGTTAAACATGGCTTCAATATTTTCTGGTGAGATATCCGGCAAAATGGCCTCATGACTTGGAGAAATGATTAATCCTGTCGGAAATAGTTCTTTTAATTTCATCACCTTCTTTGCAATGTCTTTTGGATTGCCATTCACCAAAAGGTTTTGGGCATCGACTCCGCCGCAAAAGGCTACTTTCCCATCAAAATGTTTTTTCAGGTTGGGTGCATCCATTTCGTTGGCAAGCGCCTGGATGGGATGGATAATATCGGCCCCCAAACCGGCCAGGTCCTGAATAATCGGAAAGATTGAACCGCACGAATGGTGCATCACGGTCAATCCATAGCATTTAGCCTGCTCAATTAGTTTTTTGGTACCAGGAAATACATATTCGCGCAAACTGTCGGGATCAACCATCAGGCACGTCTGACTTCCAAAATCATTCCCGATCAGCACCGCATCCAGCATGCCTTTAGTCGATTCGTAGAAAATTTCATTAGCCTTTAAATAGAAATCCGTAATGCGGTCAATCACCGCACGGAACATTTCAGGATTGGAGAGCATCACCATCAGCGCCTGTTCCATACCAAAAGCCGCACAGGCATCCTGAAAATGGGCGCTCCAAAGAATACCCATTTTTATCCGGTCTATAGGTGCAGCGGAAACTCTTCTTCTGGATTCTTTCCGATCAAGATACAACGCTGGATCGGGCCAGGCAAATTTTTCGACATCGGCAACATCTGTATAATCCTCAAAAAATCCCGGAGCAGTTAGTGTTCGTTCATCGGGAGTGTCCAAATGACTTACCTTGGCAAAATCGAATGCACAGGCAATGTGGTTTGACGGCGGATAGTTGTAAGGGACTTCGATGGGATATATATCATCATCAATAATATCGCGAAGCTGATCGATACTGTTTACACTAAAGTATTTCATTAACGCCGGTTCTGCAGAAGGTACTGGCAAACCCAACCAGGAAGCCGGTCGGTCAACAGGTTGATGAATGATGGTAGCAAAAAAACGTTCTTTATGGTCCATAATTAAATATTTAAAGATAGCGTGTTTAAGTTTTTTCGTAATTGCATCAGTGCATCTACATACATTTTAGGGATAACTCCGTTTTTATCTGGAGGTACATCGAGCAATAGGTTTGTCCCCCTTGACCGGCTAACAAGATACATACCCAGTAATTCTGCATCGCTGCGTGGAGTGTCGCCTTCTTTGAAGAACCACTCTTTACCGATAGGATCGCAAACCTCGCCCGGCATATAGTATTGTTTCCCCTCGATAGTTCTCAACCTGATATGTTTTGTTTGGCTATTGGGAAGGAAGCGTTCGATAGCAATCAAATCAGTTGGCCAGGCATAATTGATTTTAAACTGTGAACCATCACCAATGCCATGGTTCATCATTATCACGCTCTCAGGTTGCCAGTGTGCGATCTGGTTATAGAGCTTCTGACGATAATCACGGGGCAGGACTCCGGGAATGTCAATCCACACTTCTCCTATTTCGCCATATTGTGTTAAAAGCTCTTCTAATTGGTTCCACTGAAATTCACGATATTCTTCAGTTGTATAAGCATCTCCCCATGCAATATACGAAGGTGTTCCTGAGCCCATGATGTGGTGGTTATCCCACGAGCAATAGTAAAAACCAGGCATAATGCCATATCTGGCACATGAGTTTACAAAATCCCTCACCACATCAGTTTTATTACCACTTGTACCTACATGATAATCGGTATATTTACTTGGCCAGAGGCAATGCCCCGAAACATGCTTGGTCGTTAAAACGGCATATTTCATACCGGCATCCCGGGCTGTTCTTATCCATTGATCGGTATCCACTTTTTGCGGCGCGTAAAACGTGGAAGGTTTATCTCCTTTTGAAAGTTCCGCACCATCGAAGGTACTCATCCCAAAATGGAGGAACATTCCATATCCCATTCTTTCCCATTCCTGCAATTTTTGAAGTTTTAACCGCTGATTTCCATTTTCAGGTTCTATCAGATTATTACCAGCAGCTGGCGTCTCAAATGGCAAAAGCGTTGCTGTCCCTGCCAAAGTTGTTGTTTGGATAAAATTTCGTCTGTTCATTTTTGTAATTACTTATTTAAAAACCGTTTAAACTTAGAAACTCTGATTAGAATTATTATGAATATCCCATATTATACTAATAAGGGACACTCATTTAAAACAAATTAATGTTCAGATTTTTTAAGACTTTTTAAATCAATGCCTTTGAAATATTTCTTCAAAACATATTCCGGCTGTTGATTGTCGGGAACCTGTTTTAACTTTTTATAGTCGTATTCAAGCGGCAATATAGTTTTTGGGTTCATGGTCGCGGTATCGTTGGTTAAGGTATGCCATTCGTTCATCAGAGCCAATAATTCATCCACTTTTGACTTATATTCCGGAAGAACTGCCAGATTATCAATTTCGAGCGGATCATTCTTCAGGTTGAACAACTGTGTAAAATCCCTTTGCGGATAACGGATTAACTTCCATTCATCGATTCGAACGGCTCTTACGGTGTTCTTGTAAGCAGTATAGAGTGAACTGCGAACTTCTTTTTCTTTTCCCATGATAACGGGAACAAGATCCTTCCCGTCAATACCATTAGGTGCAGGCAAGCCGCAAATATCGGATAAGGTTGGAAAAATATCGTATAGGTAAACCAAAGCATCACGGACTTCATTTTTCGGGATTCCGGGACCACTGATAATTAATGGTACTTTCATACTGTGCTCATACAAATCCTGCTTTCCCATTAAACCATGGCTTCCAATTGCAAGGCCGTTATCGGCAGCATAAACAACAATGGTATTTTCGAATAAACCTTGCTTTTTCAGAGTTTCAATGATATCACCTATCCGGTTGTCCAAATGACTGATCAGTGCATAATAATCGGAGAGTGATTGTTGCACAATTTCAGGGGTTCGCGGCCAGGGCGCAAGCGTTTCATCTCTGATGTTTAAATCATCGAATTCGAAGGGATGGAGCGCTTTAAAATTTCCAGGCAGCGGAATTGAACCATCTGGGTACATTCCGATGTAATCTTTGCGTGGTGAACGTGGGTCATGGGGAGCAGTAAAGGCAACATAACAGAAGAAGGGGTTCTTACGTTCACCTTTGGCATAATTATCCAGATAACTGATAGCTGCATCGGCAAACAAATCGGTCGAAAATCCTTTTTTTACCGGCTCACTTAGTTTTCGGTCAGGCCCCATATTTCGACATGGAACCTGATAATGATCGGCCATGCCACCTATAAAAACATTTTCACCTTTCTGAAAAGAAGCCTCAAAAGTTTTTACGGTATTGTGCCATTTTCCTGTCCCGAAGGTTTCGTAACCATTTTCCGCAAAATGCATCGGCATCGTATGAATCCCATCGAGATGATCATACACGTGAAAGAGGCTTTTCCCACTCATCAGCATGGCCCGGCTGGGAGCACAAATGGCCCCATGATGACCGCCCATGACATAATTACTGGTGAACCTGACACCATTTTCTGCCAACTTATCGATATTTGGTGTACGGATATACGTGTTCCCTGCACATCTCATGGCATCAGCCCGCTGGTCGTCGGCAAATAGAAACAATATATTGGGCTTTTTCTTTTCTTCTGTCGAAACTTTACCTGTGTTGCAACTTGTGAATGTTCCGAATAACATAAGTGCAGACAATGGGAATAATGTATTTCCCATAATTAATTCTTTTTAAGATTTGATAATGTTTCAATATCTTCCGGATGGACAGACCCATCAGGCAAAGGACCAATATTAAGCAGAAGATTGTAATGGTTTGACTGGGCTTCATCCAACAGTTTTCTGACGTCTTCAACTTTCAGGTGATGCCCATCAATAGCTTTGTTGTAACCCCAGGTTGAGCCCCCATCAATGCCAGGTAAATGTGGTTGCATGGTATTGCAAACTTCCTTGGGTTTGTCTTTATTTAGTTCGTAAGCTTTTCTGGCAATAGGATATTGTTCACCAACTTTAGCATTTCCTCCTCGTTCCGGGGCCATAAAATCCTCATCGCCATTGGCTCCCTGTTTAAATGAAATCAGGGCATGGGGCGATAATTTACGGATTAATGCATAAGTTTCTTTTATTGGAAAAACATCCGGGTTTGCATAAAAGCCCATAATCGGATCAAACCAGATCCCTGCCACGGTTGGGTATTGGGTGAGCAATTCCTTAAGCTGTGCCTGGACATAATCAACATACCTGCGAAAATCTTCAGGCTTTTTGTACTTGTATTCTGCTGGCTCCTCTTTGTAGGCCGGGCGTGCATTGTTCCACCCTGCTTCCCTTGAATAAAAATAAGGATGATGCCAATCAGCAGCATAAGAATAATACAAAAATAAACCCAATCCCTCTTTCTCACAGGCTTTGGCCATCTCTCCAATCAAATCGCGCCTGGCAGGAGAATTGACGCTGTTATAATCAGTTTCTTTCGTTTTAAACAGGCAAAACCCTTCGTGGTGTTTGGCCGTGATGGTAATGTATTTCATCCCTGCTTTTTTCGCCAACTGCACAATGAACTCTGCATCAAAACCGGAGGCAGTAAATTGGCCTTTTAGTTTGGCATATTCATTCAAAGGAATGGTGTCCATCAGCTGCACCCATTCTCCCTTGCCCAACTGGCTATAAAGCCCGTAGTGAATAAACATCCCGAATTGGGCTTCTTTGAACCATTTCATGTTGGCTTCGCGGGGATTTTTTTTGTACTCTTCCCTATAGTCTTTTAAATAGGCCGGGACCTGACAAATAGCAGAAACATTCACCACCAATAGTACAATAATCAATAAATACTTTAACATGATAAATCCTCCATTATTTTAAATTTGACTTAGAACTTATATTTTAATCGGAAAAATCATTGAAAAATATTTTACTTCTTCTGATGTAAAAGCATCAAAAGCATACTTACATCCCTAAATAACTAACATAAACATAATAAGAGTCCCGCTCAACATTTTCTGCATCTGTAAAACGGCATTTCAATTCGTAGGTTCCTTTTTTTAGCTCAATGTTAAACCTTGAATAAACATCTGAATCATTTACTTTTTTATGAAATTCCTGTTCTCCGATTTTAACACTAGCTTCAATTATATTCAATGCCTTTCCTTCAGGATATGGTTTATCGCCAGGAACTGAATTTCCAGCCGGGGCCCGATCTCTTAGTTTTAAACCAGCCTCTGCCGGCCAGCGGCGAAGATCAAATTGATATCTGCCGTCCTTTACCACTTCAACGACCCAATGCCCGTTGGCACCTTCCCCCAGCCGAACCATCTGCTGTGACCATGCAGGATAGCCTTTCACAACATGACAATCGTGGGTAGACAACGTAACTTCCGTAGCTTTTTCAGAACCTAAATAGATCGCGTTGACCTTATTTTCATTTATACTAATCTTATTCCACCACACTTCATAAGCTGCGTTAAGTTTTGCAACGACTTCAGGATAATTCGCTGACACATCATTGAATTCTCCCGGATCATTCTGTATATCATACAAGCGACCATTGAGAAGCCTCCATTGGTCTGTCATTATACAATAATCTTTATACTTTTTTAGGTATTCTTCCCGCTGGGTGTCTGTGAAAAGAATTCTGGATGGCCAGGCGGCTTTTGGATGAAAAAGTAAAGGAACCAGGCTGTTCCCATCAAATTCGACCCCATCAGGAACTTTGATATGACACAGATCAAGAAGAGTTGGCATAAAATCTATAAACGAAGTAAGTTTATCTATATCTCTTCCTCCTGTCAATCGACCATTTTCCCAATAAATAAAAAACGGAACCCGGTGGCCCCCTTCGAAGGCTGAGCCCTTTGCCCCGCTCATCCCTGCATTATAACCCCGGATTACCCGCTCATTTTTATCCACGTTAATCCCGGATGCCGTTCCATTATCAGTCATAAAAACAAGAATAGTATTCTTTGCAAGACCTTCTTTTTCCAGAAATTCCCGAAGCTTTTCTATATTTTCATCGATGTTGACTATCATTCCGTAAAAGACAGGACTAGGAATTGAACCATTTTCCAAATACGGCTTATAATACTTTTCTGCGACACGGTATGGACCATGTGGGGCATTGGTTGGCAGGTAACAGAAAAAAGGCTGATTTTTGTTCTTTTTAATGAATTTTAAGGCTTCGGAGAACCAAACATCAGTACAGTAACCGCTAAACTTTTCGGGTTTCCCATTGTGAAAGTAAGTATCATCGAAATAATCGTTGTTCCAATAGTCGGGAGCCTGACCAACCCCGCCACCCTTCAGAACCAGCGATTCGTCAAACCCGCGATCTTGAGTGCGATACGGATAATTATCTCCCAGGTGCCATTTTCCAAATATACCCGTGGTATACCCTCCCTCTTTAAATACCTGTGCAATTGTTGTCTGGTTCGCATTCAGAATCTCCCGTCCGTTGATGGTATGCCATACTCCAACTTTGTTGCAATAATTACCGGTCATTAATCCGGACCGGCTTGGAGCGCAGGTTGTCCCGACATGGAAATTGGTAAATCGGACACTTTGTGAATACAGCCTATCCATATTGGGGGTTTTGATCCATGGGTTGCCATGGCATCCCATGTCTCCGTACCCTTGATCATCGGTTAGGATAAAAATTACGTTGGGTTTATGCTCCACAACTTGCGCCTGAGTGGCAATTGTAAATAACACCAACGGGATGGATGAAAAAGTCTTTAATGTCATCATAAATAATTTAATTAATATTGATTTCCAGGGTGGTTTCGGCAATGTTGTTCCATCCGTTTGGCCGCCTCTTCCGAAATCTCCATCCAAATACCTCTTACCCCTAATGTCTTACACATATTAAAGGAATAATCAATTTCTTCGTCTGACCAGTTTTTGTCACCTAATATCAACATATCGATTTTTACTCCTTTGTCATTGAACATCTTACGGATCTCTTTGAATTTAGCCATAGAAATGGTGGTACGCCACTTACGGATAACCTGTGGATCATTTCCCTGGGGAATACTTCCATACTGTTCCTCCGGACCTCCCATTAACTCTACTGAACTTAAGCCTGACTGGGTCACATATTTCAGAATAGCGGTGATTGTTTGATCCGGCATACTACGATAACTATAGGTGATTACTCCAATCTGAACACCTCTGAATCTGGATTCCTTTTTGCCGGAAGCTGTTGCGGGGGATTGAATAGATAAAGCGGCAAAAATAAGAATTGCCAATACCTTAGTAATTGAAAGGCAAAAACTGGCTTGTATTATTTTCTTTATTTGTCCTTTCATTATACTGATTAAAATAAGATTGCTTGATTTGTTCTAAAATTCAATAAATCATTGGATACCCCTATGATTTATATCTAATTGGTTCACATAAAGCTTTAAGATTCTCATTAGGCGTTCCTGATGGAATTTCACATCCCGCATTGACCATATAAGGATTCCCAACCAATTGATAGTCATCAATAATTTTTCCTCTTATGGATTCAGGTGTTCCGAAAAAAACTCCTTTTACCGGGTCAATATTTCCGGCAATTGTTACTCTTTTGGGGAGCATTATTCGAACCACAGCAAGGTTTACCATATGGTCAACATCAATGATATCAATGTCCAGATTGGAAATACCTGGAAGAAGATGTGTAATATTTCCACCGATATGAAGTTTCACATAAACTCCCATATCCTTTATGGCCTGGATCAATTTCTTCTCACGGGGCAATATCAGGTTCTCATAGACATCAGGTGGAACCTGGCTTGCTATAGCATCGCCAATACCGATTGTATCAGCTCCCGCATCTACCTGCGCTTTAGCAAACGCGATACCAACTTCAAGGCATTTATCCATGATTTTGCATGCAAAAGGTTCGTCGATAACTAAATCCACGAGAAAATTGCTCACGTCGCGAAGTGTTGCAGCACCTGCTGCTGGTCCTTCAATCCATCCAATTACAGAATATTCATCTCCAAATTTCTCTTTATACAGCTTTATCGCATTTACTCTGTCGAGCATCCGTTCGGATTTTAAAGGATCTGGCTCCAGGAGTAGGCTCATATCATTGTTATCAATTAGCGGATGAGTACTACGAGGCGGGCCATCATTTACATATTTTACTTCGGAACCAAATCCATGTGTTTCACGGTACGGATCTGATATACAGCTTAACTGATCAATCCCAAAATATTTTGCACACACTTCATTCGATTTAACCAGGGTGTTAAAGTCGGATGCAAAACAGGCGTAGTCTGATCCTACAAATTCTGCTGCAAACTGCATTAAAATAGGGATATGGGGAACAAAATCAACAGGTTTGCCTTCCAACATTCTTATATATCTTTCAAATGGTGTCATTAGTTTTTTTATAATAAGTTGTTTCCAAATTTTCGAGCAGTTTCAAACTTAAGGTTATCAAGTAACGAATTTTAATGCCCTGCATTTTTATATTGCCAAATCTGTTCAATTTCCTCCAGCGACTTTCCTTTCGTTTCCGGCACATATAAATAGGCGAACAACCATTGCAAAAGCGACATGGCAGCAAGGAACAGAAAGGTTGTTGCACCGCCAACCGACTCTAAAAAATATGGAAATAGAAGCACTACAAGGAAGTTAAATACCCATTGGGTAAAAGAGGCAAAGGCAACGGCAGAACCGCGTATTTTATTAGGAAATATCTCCGATACAAGGGTCCAGAAAACAGGCCCGATACAGGATGAGAAAAATGCGCAAAACAACATGATACAAATCAAAGTAAACAAAGCACCCAGGTTAAAATAAAAGGATAATGCCAACATTACCAATGTTACGGCCATGCCCATGGAACCCATCAAATAAAGCCTGCGGCGTCCTACTTTATCGATCAGCGCTATGGCAACAAAAGTAAACAGGCCGTTGACAAGACCTATAAGTGAGGTTTGAAGCAGGGCATTCTTAATCTCTATCCCGGCTGCTATCAATATTTTAGGGGCATAATCAATCACCGTATTAATACCACTTACCTGTACAAGCACAGACAAAAAGAACCCAACCAATAATACCTTACGGAATGATGGTTTGAACAGCTCCCCGAAGGCAACCTTTGCCGGATTATCTTTTAACGATTCGGATATTTCCCTGATCTCGACCTGGGCCAAAGCTGTGCCACCGATCCGGGTAAGCACTTCCATCGATTTCTCCTGGAATCCTGCTTTGTACAACCACCGCGGGCTTTCAGGGATAAAAAACAATCCGGTAAAAAACAACACCGAGGGAATAATGCCTGTGGCAAACATCCAACGCCAGTTGTTGTCCACATCATGCAACCAAAAATTAATTGTATAGGAGATAATAATGCCAATGACAATAGTAAGCTGATAAATTGCCACAAGCATTCCCCTTTTGTTGGGAGGGGATACCTCGGCCACATACATGGGTGAAAGGACGGATGCAGCGCCAACGGCCAGACCTCCGAACAAACGGGCCAAAATAAAAGTAAATGAACTTGAGGCCAGGGCTGTTGCGGCGCACGAAAGGGCGAAAAACAATGCAACAACAATAAGAATTTTTTTGCGTCCGCATCTGTCTGTTAAAATTCCGGAACTAAAAGCCCCGATGATTGCGCCTACCAACAATGAACTGACGCCCCAGCCCAACTGAAGTTCATTCCATCCAAAATAGGACTGTATGAAAGGCACTGCCCCTGAAATGATTGCAATATCGAAACCAAACATTAAACCGCCCAGGGTCGCGATAAAACTTATAAAATAGAGATAATTATTAGATTTTATTTTCATTTCCGATTCATCTTATTTTGATAATAGATCAGCAATATCTACTCAATCCAGATAAAAAATCTGGAACATTACTTAACTTCCATTTGCAGGGTATCCAAATTCTCAGAACTGCGTCCAACCATAACATTGAACATTCCGGGTTCGATAACCTTTTTCATATCTTCATTGTAAAATTCAAGCTTATCGGGGGTAATGATAAAACTCACTTTTTTTGTTTCCCCGAGGGAAAGGCTAATCCGTTCAAAACCCTTCAGCTCCTTTACAGGCCGTGTTACCGAACTTACCAGGTCACGGATATAGAGCTGTACGATTTCATCGCCCGCCATTTTCCCCGTGTTCTTAACATCTACTGAAACAGTAGCATTTTCCCCAAGACTTACAGATGGTTTGTCAATTCTAAAATTGGAGTATTCAAACGTGGTGTAACTCAAACCATACCCAAAAGGGTAAATAAATTTTTTATTGTTGATAACATATGAACCTTGTGATGAAGGTTTCCGGTTATAGTAGCAAGGGATATGCCCAACTGAAATAGGGAAAGTAATGGTTAACTTACCACTGGGGTTTGCTTTCCCAAACAGCAAATCGGACATCGCGGTACCAGTGGCCTCGCCCGGGTGCCAGCATTCAAGTATTGCGGGAATATTTTTTTCTATATAATTTATCGATAACGGCCGGCCATTAAACAGCAACACAACTAAAGGCACACCCGTCGCTTCCAACGCCTTTACCAGATCGTTTTGTTCTCCCACTAAGTCCAGGGTAGGCAGGTCACCGAATTCATGGCACAAATCGGTATTGTCACCTATTGCCAGGATAATCACATCGCATGATTTGGCAATGGCCACTGCCTCCCTGATAAGTTTCAAGTTCTTTTCGCGGTCATATAACTCTATTATACGGCCTTTGCCCCTTTGGGTCAAAAAGCAACCCTGGGCAAATTTTACACTGCCAGCGCCAAGTTCATTTTTAATCCCGTCGAGAAGGGTGGTTGCCTTTTCATTGGTACCGGAATAGTTTCCGAAATGTGTGATGTTTGCATTTGGCCCGATAACGGCAACTGTTTTCAGTTTGTCCTTGTTTAACGGAAGTAGGTTTTTATCGTTTTTCAGTAATACGACGGACTTGTGCGCGGCTTCCAGTGCAAGGGCGCGGTGTGCTTCGCAGTTGATGATATCTTTTGCTTTGCTGGGATCGACATAAGGGTTGTCAAACAAACCGAGTTCAAATTTCAATGTTAATATTCTCTGGACACTTTCATCAAGCAGAGCTTCGGAAACTTTCTTCTCTTTTATCTGCTGTACTAAAGTCGGATAGCTATAAAATGGAGGCTCTGACAAATCAAAATCAACGCCGACCCCCAAAGCAAGCCTCGCAGCATCATCCCTGTCTTTGGCCACAAAATGTGCCCGTCCCCAGGTGTTTCTGTAAAGTTGCTCTACGGCACAGTAATCAGATATAACGACACCATTAAATCCGAATTTTTCGCGTAACACCTCCCGTAGCAACCATCTATTTTTGTGCGAAGGGATACCGTCAATTTCGTTATAGGACGGCATAACCTGCCTCACCTTTGCTTCTTTGACAGCGGCTTCGAAAGAGGGCAGGAATGCCGAAAGGATTTCCCGCTCTGAAATATTGCCTGGGGCCTGGTTGATTCCTCCCTCCGGTTGGCCATGCACGGCAAAATGTTTTGCAGTTGCTGCCACATGATAACGGTCAATCGTAGTTTCATTACCTTGCAGGGCTTTTATGAATGCCACGCCAAGCCGGGATGTCAGATACGGGTCTTCGCCAAAATTCTCATCGGTACGTCCCCACCGCGGGTCGCGGACAATATCCAGGTTTGGGGAAAATAACTGCTGTATTCCCAAGGCTCTCGTCTCTAAAGCAACGTCTGTGTAAACCCGATGAAACAGTTCGGTGTCCCAGCTACTGGCCAATCCCATAGCCATTGGGAAAACGGTAGCATTCTTTGCCATCAGTCCATGTAGGCCTTCTGTACTAATCAATACCGGAATCCCCAGGCGGGTATTTTCAATAAAATATTTCTGTATTGCGTTCGACTCTTCCGCTGCCTCTTCATACGTTTGCCCTAAATACGTCCGGTACAATGACCCCAGGCCATGTAAAGCATATTTCTTCGCACTGTCTGGCGAGAATTTGCCATCATATCCCACCATCCTCCATACTGCCAGTGTCTGGGCCACTTTTTCTTCAACGGTCATCCGGCAGATAAGGTCTTCAACCCGCGCTTCAATCTTGGCGTTCTTGTCTTTGTAAACCAGTTTATCTCGATTTGAACACGAAAAAGGAAATAAGACAAAAAGCAAAAGATAAATTAATAATTTTTTCATTTGATTAATTAGTAATTAAATCACTTTATTTTTTTTTAAGTACATGATATTGACTAAATAAAAGTGGAATAAAAAATTTAAACAATTTTTATTCTTATCCTCGCAATAATGATTTGAGAATATAAAGGTCTAATTCCTCATAGTCTCGTTCTTGAGTGCAATTCTCAATATATTCATCATTAAGACTTCTGGATATTTCAAGGAGTTTAAAGAATATCTCTCTGCTGTTGCTTAAATGCTTTGTTGCAACATCGTCCTTTTGAGTTCTCATTGCTTTAACGTCGAGGCCTACCCATTCACCATTTTTTCCATAATCGTGTTTGTCGAGAATACGAACCTGGTTGAATGCCCTGCGTAAATCAACGGATCCGAATGTTTTATCCTGATCATATTTCAATCCGTTTTGATCATTAAGATGAACTGTCCATAATTTATTAAAGGATAACGCAAATCCCATTTCATCAGAGGGATCCAATCCTGCAAGAATGGCATGTGCACTTTCAATATTTACACCAATCCGTTTTGGATCAATACACAACAGCGATAGTGCTATCGCATGCCCCGTGGTTGGAATATAAGTATGATCCATCGGTTCGTTAGGCTTTGGCTCGATACAAACCCTGATTCCAGGGTCATATTCAAGCATCTGATTAATCGCATAAACAATTCTTTCAGTAGCTACCTTGCTGTCTTTCGCTTCCCGGATATAGGTTCCTTCGCGTGCAAGCCACAAAACCACCAAATCGGTTCCAAGTGCATTGGCAATATCAATAGTACGTTTGCTGCGCTCAACTGCATACTTTCTGCATTCGGGATCGTTTGAAGTATATCCACCATCAATAGTACGTGCATCTTCCCACATTCTGGGAGCTACGAACTCTGCTGATAATCCATGATCGTCCAATACTTTTCTAAGATCCGTAGCTTTTTTAATGATTTGTTGAGGTGTAAGATCATTCAAATCAGGAACGGCATCATCGTCATGAAACTGAACTCCATCAAAACCCATTTTCTTGTAAAGGGTCAATTTTTTACCAAATTCAATTGGTTTGCGAACTACAGGCCCAAAAGGATCAGATCCTTCATGAATGTTCCAGGGGCCAAATGTAAATTTAAATGTTCCAGCCATAATTTTAATTTTAAAGTAATACTTCAATATCTAATTTGATTTTTTTGAACCGGAAATAATCCGGTATATGAGCAAAAGCTATTCAATTGCGGCCAAATTAGTTTAACTCCGCGTTCGAATCTTCTGTTTGCCATTGCTCTTGTGGGTATTTGCCCCTCTACTGGCTGATTTTTAAGCTATGGGGGCAATTTCTCATCTACACATTGGTGTTGGTTCTCATGTTTTCCTCCTTTCTTTGTTTTTACGCCGCTTCGATGAGCTTGTCAAGCTCTTTGAACTGATACCATTCAGCTTATTTGGATTAGTTGGATTTATTTTCTGAAATACGGCCAGGTTCTCTTTGATTCTTACCTTTTACATTCTGAATATCATCACCCAGATCGATACGCGCTTCATCAGCAAGTTTCTTTAGTTCGGTAACCACTTCCGGATAATATTTCTTTATATCATACCTCTCGCCTGGATCGCGACGGAGATCGTACAAACCTTCTTCGAAGTTAAAATTCCAATTGGTGTCTCCAGGGAATCCGTCTGCTCCGGGTTTGAATCCAATGTAAGTATGACCCGGGTGGGCAAACACCAGTTTCCAGTTGCCTTTCCGAACAGCTTCCAGACTGTTCTTCCGGTAATAATACAGGAAAGTTTCACGGGGATTGGCATTATCATCTCCCAGCAAAAGCGACAGAATATTAACACCGTCAATCTTTTTCTCCGGAAGTGTGGCAGTTGTAATTGCTGCAAGTGTGGGTAGAATATCAATGGTTGAAGCCAGTTTGTTGCAGATTGTTCCTGCTGCAATATGTCCCGGCCATTTCATCAGACAAGGTTCCCGCTGACCGCCTTCAAAGCTGCTTCCCTTGCCTTCGCGAAGTCCTCCAGTAGAACCCGCATGATTGCCAAAATTCAGCCACGGGCCGTTGTCGGAAGTAAAAATGACCAGTGTATTCTTATCGAGACCGTTCTTCTCAAGCGCTTTCATGATTTCGCCTACTGACCAGTCGATTTCCATCATCACATCACCAAACATTCCCTGTTCGCTTTTCCCCTTAAACTTGTACGAAACAGCAAGCGGAACATGAGTCATCGAATGCGCCAGGTAAAGAAAAAACGGATTGTTCTTATTTTCTGTTATAAACCGGACAGCTCTTTCCGTATAAATAGTTGTCAGTTGTGATTGGTCGCCCAGCGTTTTTATTTCCCGTACCTTTTCATTGCCTTCCATCAAAAACAAGGGAGGGCAATTAAACTGAAAGGTATTGGGCTGAGGGGCATTGCCTATATAGTCGAATGGCCACATATCGTTGGAGTAAGGGAGTCCAAAAAATTCATCGAATCCTTGCTGCAAGGGCAGAAATTCGCGGTGATCGCCCAGATGCCATTTCCCGATAGCAGCGGTTTTGTAATTTCTTTTTTTCAATATTTCAGGAATAATTTCTTCGGAAGGATTTAATCCAATCTTTGAATCAGGGAAAAGAGCCCCTGAAATACCGACCCGATTCGGATAACATCCGGTTAAAATTCCTGCACGCGAAGCACTGCACACAGCCTGCGCCGAAACGAAGTTTGTAAAACGAATGCCCTGGGCTGCCATCCGATCAAGATTGGGCGTTTTGTACTGAGTTGCTCCATAACAACTCAAATCGCCATATCCCATGTCATCCATAAAAATCAGGACAATGTTTGGATTTTGCGGTTTATTGGCCGGAGCACTTAATACAGGGAGCTGCGTTGCAGCAAGCCCGACAAAAAGCGAATGTTTTAAAAGTTTATTCATGGTAATATATATTTGACTGATATTCGATTTTGCTGCCTCTTTCTGCATTTAAACCCTTCAGTTGCAGTTCCTGTCCAGGCCACTCTTTCATTATGACGTAAACGTATTGATTGTCTTTGCTGCCGGTATAAGCAACGTTGGTATTTGTTGAGATGCAAACAGCGATTATGGTTACCATACAGGTAGCAAATATTTTTTTTGTGTACACAGTGTCACTAAGATTTGCTTTTTGTTTTGACTAGGTAATTTAAAATCCTTTTATAATTCAGCTTTTACAACAAACCCGTTGGCAGGCATAAACCCTTTTGGAATAGTGACAATTAATGATTCAGATGTCTGCAAAAATTTCACCTTGCCCTTTCCCAATATTTCAACTGATTTGATTTTACCGATACTGCTGTTGAATGACTTGATGACTTCTTTATCGGCAGGTTTCACGATGGAAATGGCATATAGGACATTTCCTTTTTTGGTAAACCAGAAATCCTCTTTGGTGAAATTTCCCTGAAATCCTTTTTTGGCGCGGTCTTCCGTACTTTTCATGTTAATCCGGGTAGGCCCTTCGCGGTTAACCCTCCATTTTTGGGTGCCATAGATGGCTTCACCATTCATTTTTAACCATTTCCCAACTTCTTTCAGATTATAGACACTCTGGGACGGAACCACTCCTTCGCCTGTCGGGCCGACGTTCAACATATAATTTCCCCCTTTCGATACAATTTCGATTAGCCAGTAAAGCACTTCCTTCGGTGTTTTCCAGTCGTTGTCGTAGGATTTATAACCCCATGAGTTGTTTGTCGTACCAACGGTTTCCCATGGTTTGGTGATGTGGTCAGGATCTTCGGGGATTGTATTGTCGCCCGGGATGAAATAATCGCCAAAGCCATTCCCGATCCGCTCGGTAATGATCACCTGTGGCTGAATGTCATATACAATTTTATAGAAATTAAAGCTTTGGTCGGGCTTCATCCTCCATGGCATATCAAACCACAACAGTTTCATATCCGGATAGTTTCTCATCAGCTCCTTTACCTGCGGATAGGCCTTGTTCTGCAAATATTCTTCAAAAGTATTCGGGCTGGGATCCCAGGTGTTGGCTCCAAAAGTTTTCTCAAACTCACTCATCCTGGAATTTTGTTTAAACGACTCTGCTGATTGTGCATCGGAGCCATCCATCCAGTCGATATTGTGCGAATAATAGACCCCAAATTCAAGTCCCTGCTTTTTACAGGCATCATGCAACTCCCTAATAATATCCCGTTTGAAAGTGGTGGCATCCATTACGTTAAACCAGCTTACTTTGGAATCGAAAAGAGCAAAACCATCATGGTGTTTTGAAGTAATGACGATGTACTTCATACCAGCATCTTTTGCCAGTCTGGCAATCGAATCGGCATTGAATTTAACGGGATTGAATTGTCGGGCCAACTCGGCATATTCGGCCCTGGGAATTTTAGCTGCAAGCATGATCCATTCAGCAACTTTAGGCCCATTTTTCATTTCATCTATCGTTTTACCTTTCCATACGCCACCTGGGATTGAATAAAGCCCCCAATGGATAAACATGCCATACTTGGCATCTTTAAACCAATCAAAAGAAGCTTTTTTCGAAGAGTTCATTTGCCGCCACTCATTAACATGGGTGGTCGGATATTGCTCCTTGCTTTGGGCAGAAGAGATTTGCATTACTAATAAAGTCAGTAACAAACTAAATATTATCTTCAATATTTTGTTTTTCAGTTTTTGTATTTTCTTTCAGTTAATCACGTATACCCGAAGGCACAGTATTTATGCGCTATTTTCAACTCTTATTTCTCACCTTTACGGATGTTAAACTAAACACCTGCAAATACATCAAAACCTGCATCAACATTTATAACAGTTCCGGTACAAAAAGATGAAGCATCACTCAGAAGCCAAATCAAAGCACCAGCTAGTTCTGTTGGTTTACCAAAACGATTTTGTGGAACCTGGTTAAGAATAGCATGTCCTCTCCCAGTCAATTCACCGTTTTCGTCAAACAGGAGATACTTATTTTGTTGCGTTGCAAAAAAACCTGGAGCAATGGCATTCACTCTTATACCAGGAGAATAATGTTGACAAATATGAACAGCAAGCCATTTCGTAAAATTAATTACTGCGGCTTTTCCTGCTGCATAAGTTGCGGCACGCGTAAGCGGTCTAAAACCGGCAATTGAGGCGATATTGACAATGGATCCTTGTTCCAGTTTCACAATTTCTTTCCCAAAAACCTTGCATGGAAGCATCGTCCCAATGAAATTAAGATCCATTACCTGTTTTTCTATTTCAATTGGGATATCGAAAAATGAAAGAGTGTCAGAAGTAGTTGCATCCGATATGTTCCCACCGGCGCCATTCACTAAACAATCAATTTTCCCATATTTATCAATAATCTGGTTACAAGCGCTCTGAAGGCTATCTTTGTCCAATACGTTGGCTTGAAGAGAAAGTACTTCGCCGTTTTTATCCTTAATTTCTTTAGCGACTCTATCAGCTGATTCTTTTGAAATATCGAGTAATGCGACATTTGCGCCACATTGAGCGAGAACGAGCGCCATTTCACCCACTAAGATCCCGCCGGCGCCTGTGAGAACAACAGTTTTGTTCTGCAGGGAAAACATCTTCTCCAATATTTTATTTTCCATTTTTAAAGATCTCTGTTAAAAGTACTTAACTCCATAATTCCATCTTTTGTAACGGCGACATTATCCTCTACCCTGAATCCGCCAAAACCCGGGATGTAAATACCTGGTTCGACCGATGTTACCATCCCTTCCTGAAGTAAGGTTTCGTTTCCGGGAGCAAGTAAAGGGGGAAATTCATGGTATCTCCATCCAACACCATGCCCCGTGATATGAATAAAATATTTGCCATAGCCGGCTTCATTTATGACATCACGCGCAGCTTTATCGACTGCCGACATTTTTATCCCCGGTCTAATAGCTTCTTTTGCAGCCAATTGGGCTTTACGGACAACCGCATATATTTCCTGCTGTTTTTTATCAGGCCCACCCGCTACAACTACCCTTGTATTGTCAGCCCAAAAACCATCTGCAACAACAGCTAATTCAAGTAAAGCAATATCTCCATTTTGCAATATTCGATTGGACGTAATCAGGCAAGGTCTCCAAGCTTTTTCTGTTCTTTGTCCTGATGATACCTGGGCGAACCCGCGAGCTGATTTTATTCCTTTGTACCCGCTCCCTTTAACGGCTATCGCACCATCAACCAATGCAAGAAGCTCTATTTCTGGAATGCCTTGTTTAACATTGGCCCTAAAGGTTTCGAGACCAAAACCTGCAATTTCATTTGCGATACGAAGCTTTTCAAGTTCGGAATGAGTCTTTACCGATCTTAATTCATCTAAAAGATCCGAAGCATTTGAAAACTTTGCATTTGGAAGAAATTCCATAAGCAGTTGTTTAGACCACCATCCCGGGACAGAGGGTTCGCCAATATTGAGTGGGGGGGCAATGCCTTCAAAATTTTCTTCTATCCCGATATGCCCCTTTTCAATACCAAATTCTATTGCAACGTGTTTGACAATTTTTTTTATTTCTTCAAGTGAATGAGCCTCTAAATGTGCCCATTCAAAGGTGGAAAAATCGGTGATACCATCAGCCTGTGCTTCGATTGCCTCGCACTTGGGTAGAATTATGTGCGTTCGTCCATCAGCAGTTGATATGGCCCAACTTGTACCTGTCAGAGGCCACCATCCTGAAAGAAATAGGACATTTTCAGGTAAACGACAAATTAAGGCATCAAGCCCTTTTTTGTTCAACCCTGAACTATTTCTGTTTATGCGTTCTGAATCTATTCTCATTATTACCCTTTTTTATTTTAATAGCTTACGAAAGCATATTGCCGGTTGCTATAATCATCATTGAGACAATAAGAATCGTGATGGCAATGTAAATGTATTTTCTGGGTTTACCCCTGACGCCTTTCCATTCTCCAGTTGTAAAGCCAAGAATTTGACCACCAATAATAACAAGACCCTGGTTGATTCCCCATCCTACAGAGGCGCCGAGGGCACCGAGCAACAACATTCCTTTGCCCAAAAGGACACTGGGGGTAAAAAAAAGCAAGCCATAAACTGCAGAAAGAAAAATATCTTTAGAGTTTTTAGGAATAATATGCCAGGATTTGTTCTTTGTAAGAAGATATGCGGGGTAAAGGATATTGATCAGTGCTGCACCAAATAAAACGATAGCCCATAGCGCTATTTTTGCAGTGAAATCAGGCACACCGTGCGAAGCCATGACCTCAAAAATGGAATCCTGACTATAGGTAAATGCAAAACCCCAACCGGTGGACAGAAACCCGGCAAGAACAACCATAATTAAACCAATGGCAACCGAGCCTGTTTTTTTCTCAATACCCTGCTCCCGGGTTAATTTTTCGCGTTTCAGACCGGCAAGAGCGCTGAAATATACGCCTATTATCATAACAGCAACTCCGAAAAGGATCGTTAATCCGGCTTGAGATACCAAAGATGGAGCTTCGGAGAAGATACCAGATGCTTTAAATATCATTGGGGTAATCACCCCAACACTTGCACCAATCGCACATAGGATACCATAAGTCAGGCTTACGCCAAGCCGTATAAAACAAAGCATTGCCAAAATTTGGGCAATTCCCCAGCACAGCGAAAAGAGATTCGCTTTTAGAAGTATCCCTTTATCAATTTCCGAAATAATTGTAAAAATATCAGGGCATAAAATAAAAGTAATAGCCCACGGGATAAGTAGAAGAGCTACGAGCATAGAGATAAAGCCGAATTGCTCATATTTGAACTGTTTCAGAAATTTCAGGGGACCGGGGCTCACCCCCATTATGAGTCCCGATACTCCGGTGATAAGGATTCCGAATAGAATTGAAGTTTCCATAGGTTTAACTAAAAATGAATCATCTTTTTCAACTTAATATTATAATTTATTCTTCCCAATAGGTAGCATCCGGCAAAGAACCATCCATTCTGTATCCACCATCCATTACCAAAACTTCGCCGGTCATGTATCGGCTTTCATCGCTGGCAAGAAATACCACACCCCGGGCAATCCACTCCGGCTGGGCTATTTCTTTCATCGGAACACGTTTGTAAAGCGCTTCAACAACAGATTTGGTGTACATAGGTGTTGTCAATTCACTGTAAGTCGCACCCGGCTCAATACAATTTACATTTATTTTATAAGGGGCTAATTCAGTCGCAAGAGTACGGCTAAAAGCTTCCATTGCTCCCTTGGCCGCAGTATAAGCTGAACAATTTGGTTCGCTAATCATCGCATGAATGCTGGAGATATTCACAATTTTTCCACCCCTCTTTTGCCGAATCATCTGTTTTGCGACTTCTCGACAAGAAATGACTACGCTTGTAGCATTATTTCTCATAAGCACTTCATATTCTTCAGTGGTCATCTCAACTGCTGGTCTTTGCAGAATTCTGGCAGCATTATTGACCAAAATGTCAACCTGACCGAATACCTTGACGGTTTGGGCAACCAAATTCAAGATATCCTCCTCTTTACTAACGTCGGTTGGAACCAGTAAGATCTCTGCGCCAGCGGTTTCTTCTTTGATTCTGGCCAGCGCAATTTCGCCTTTTTCGGCACGACAAGCAAGTACTACTTTGGCACCTTCTTTTGCAAATTCAGAAGCAATAGAATAGCCGATGCCGGAACCTGCACCGGTTACTATTGCAACTTTGTCTTCAAGTAATTTTAATTTAGCCATTTTTAATTCTCCTTTTAATTTAACTTGTAATTAAGAAATATATCTATTTTCAAAAATAGTGCATTATAATATATTGATAAACAATGCGTTGTTATTTAGTATTCTTAATATTTGATATAGACACTTTTGTTGTTAGAAAAAAAATCTAATCCACTTTTTCCTGCCTCCGGGAGGCCAATCCCGGATTCTTTTATTCCCCCAAAAGGTAATTGTGGCTCCTTTAAGGATGTCATCAGGTTCACATGAGTAAACCCAACTGCCGTTTCCCTGACGAATCTCATGGCATGGTTAAGGTTATTGGTAAATACCGATGAGCTCAGTCCAAACTTACTGTCATTGGCAACCTGAATAGCTTCGTCCAATGAGTCAACCACGATGACAGATAGCACAGGCCCGAAGATTTCCTCTTGTGCAACTCTCATGTTTGGTTTCACAGAACCAAAAATGGTAGGTTCAATAAAACAACCATCCTGAAAAATTCCATGATCGATCTTATTTCCACCAGCCAATAATTTGGCTCCCTCTTTTTTACCAATTTCAATATATTCCAGAATAGTTTTAACCTGGTCTGTACCGCAAACAGGTCCCATTGTTACACTGGCATCGAAACCATCTCCAACTACAATAGATTTTGTCTCTTTGATCAGCTTTTGGGTAAATTCTACGGCCACTTTTTTTACAACAATGGCCCGGCTTGTTGATGTACACCACTGGCCTGAACAGGCAAATGCAGCTCTTACAATCGCTTTTACTGCCAAATCAATATCTGCATCCTCCAATATTAATGCGGCGTTCTTGCCTCCTAATTCAAGTTGCGTACGGGTTCCGTTAATTGCTGCTTTTTGATGAATTCCCATCCCTACTTCTGTTGACCCGGTAAAGGAAATAGCTTTAATACGGATATCTGTAACGAGTGTATTTCCCACCTCGCGACCAGAACCAGTTACCATATTAAAGACACCTGCAGGCAAGCCTGCATCATCAAATAATTTTGCATACAAATAACCGGTTTGAGGAGTTAAACTGGCAGGTTTGAAAATACAGGTATTCCCCGCCATCATGGCTGGAATGCACTTTCTTACCGCCACATTAAACGGGAAATTCCATGGACAGATAATGCTAACCACACCCAATGGCTCTTTTAATGTGTATGCAAATACCCCATCTAGACTTACTGGAATTGTTTCCCCAAACAATCGCAATCCCTGATTAATCTGAAAATCCATTTCAGCAATCGCTGAATCAATCTCTCCCAGTGAGTCGGTAATTATTTTCCCGTTTTCCTGGGTAATAATTCCGGCGATATCTTCTCTTCTTTCGGTCATTAATGCAAGAGCTTTGTGAAGATATTTTCCCCTGGCAATAGGTGAAAGCGCTTTCCATGCGGTAAAAGCAGACTGGGCAGCTTCAATTGCAAGTAAGGTATCTTCTTTTGATGAAAGTGGAAAAATTCCCGTGACCTGAGACAGTTTTGCAGGGTTCCTTTGCTCAAATGTTTCATTTAAAGCTGGGCCAATCCATTGCCCATTGACGTAATTTTTAAATGTTTTAAATTCGTTCATGATTTTTGATCTGATTTATTTATCACTATTTTTTAGGTACAATAACAAGTTTGCTTTTGCAAAAAGTCGAACCTCAAACTCAACTATAATAATTTATTTCCATTGACGTTTCGCCGCCAGGATCGTATTTTGAATAATAGTTTCATCATCGAGCATGGCTGATTGTTCCAATACTCTTGAAACTGAGTTTGGCACATCAAGAGAGCTTAAGCGCATAATCGGACTGTCCAAATAGTCGAAAAAACGCTCTGTCAACTCGGCTGCGATCTTCCCCCCGATGGAAAGATTGGTCGGCGCTTCTTCGATGATGACCGCTACACCAGTTTTTTTCAGGGACCTGCCGAGGGTATCAAAATCAAGTGAAGGAAGATCAATTGTGCGCAGGTCGATCATGTCAACGGAAATGCCTAATTCTATAAATTTTGGATTTAATTGTTCAATCCTGAGCGCCATATAACCGTAGGCAATAAGTGTTACATCCTTACCTTCTTCTATAAGTCTGGCCTTACCAAACTCTATAAAATAATCGAGGTTATCGGCCGGCACAGGGAATTTCCGGATATCCAAAGCATTGTGTTCTATAATAAGCACCGGATCATTTGATTGCATGGCGGTGTTGAACAGTCCCACATAATCGAAAGCATTGGCAGGAGCTACGATCCTCCAGCCACTGAACAGGGCATACAATCCTACCGGGTCCATCGAATGCTGCCCCCCGTACCCGCAACCAATAGCAATCCGGGTACGCAACACCAGCGGGATGTTTGTGGTATTGCCATACATATGCCGTGCTTTCCCGATCTGGTTGAAGATCTGGTCTGCCGCCACCAGGGAGAAATCGGGGAACATAATCTCAACGATGGTCCTCATGCCAGACATGGCAGTTCCAAGACCAAGGCCAGTAAACCCTGCTTCGGAAATAGGGGTATTAAGGACACGGTCAGGGTATTTTGCCGACAATCCCTTGGTTGCACCATAGGCCCCTCCGCCGAAATTGGCGATTTCTTCCCCCAACACAATCGTATCGGGATATTTTTCAAGCCACCTGCCCGTAACTGCTGCAATCGAATCGGAGTATCTCATTTCTTCGAAGTCATAAAAATCATTCCTTTCGGAGAAAGTGATCTTTTGAAATTCGGTACCGTCGCTTCGTGTTCCTAGTGATGCTGAAGAGGAAGATGGAAAGTATTCTGTCTTTACCTGGCGTGGCTTTCCTTTCATGGTGTAATAATCCACCGCCTTTTCCACCACTTCGGCGGCAAGTTTTGATATATGGTCGATCTCTTTTTTACTCAGTATCTTTTTCTCCAGTAATAATTCGGGAAACCGGGCGACAACCTCCATTTTCATAAAGTTTTCTTCTTCTTCCTTGCTCCTATATTTAAATGCACTTCCCGGCTGGTCCCCCGAATGGTGGTAGCGCCTATAGCATTTTGCCTCTATCATGCAGGGCTTTCCACCCTCCCGTATTCCTTTTGCTACATCTTTGACCAATTCGTATATAGCAACAATATCGTGGCCTTGTACAATATGGGCATCCATCCCGTAGGAAGCTGCACGAATGGACAAATCACTGATTGCACAAGAATCTTTAATGGAGGTCCCAACGGCATACTCATTGTTTTCCAGGAAAAAAATGACAGGAAGCTTCCACAGTCCGGCTAGGTTACATGCCTCATGAAAGGCCCCTTGGTTAATGGCTCCATCACCAAAAAAGGCGACAACAATATTCCCGGTCTTTTTGAATTTTTCGGAAAAAGCTGCTCCTGTTGCCAAAGGAATACCACCTCCAACAATGGCGTTCGATCCAAAGAATCCGGCCTCCTTCCACCTAAGGTGCATCGATCCACCGCGTCCACCGCAAAACCCATCGGATAATCCCATGATCTCTGCAAGTGTCCTTAGGACAACAGTCTCTGCCTCAACCGAGACAGCATTTATTGCAGGGTTCCAATCACTTTCAACCGCATATTGCAGGGCTTTGGAAAGAAACTGATGGTGTGAACGGTGAGTTCCGAAGAACTTATCAGAGGGCTTAAGTGCAGCAACTGTGCCAACTGCAATTGCCTCCTGACCAATACTGGTATGTATTGGTCCCCAAACGCAATCATCATTTTTTAAAGCCAGAATCGCTTCTTCAAAATTGGAAATTACACGGATATCGAAAAGCATCCTGGAAAGTATGTTGGCATCGATTCCCCTTAAATCCTTAAATTCACTTTTCCAGTCTGTTCTGCTCAGTTGATTTAGTATTATTTCTTTTTTCATAATGTTTCAATTGACTCTTACGTCATATCCAAAAATTTATTTATATCCAAGTTAATTATAGATCATAATTATTGACAGGTTTTCTATTTCATATTTGATTTCCTTCAAAAATAGAGTTGCAGTACCTCCATCAAGGGCCCGGTGATCATATGTCAGAGAAAGACCAATAAATGGAAGAAATCCCAAAGTACCATCCTCCATTTCTGCTGGCCTTTTAATAATCGTATTTACCCCAAGGATTGCTATTTGTGGAAGGTTAATTATCGGCGTAAAAAATTCCACCCCATAGTTTCCTAAGTTAGAAACGGTAAAGCTTGCTGCTTCCGGCTTTAATAGTTCAGTATCAATACTTCCTTTCCGACATTGGGCTGCCACATTTGACAATTGCGAAGAAAGTCCTTCAATGGAAAGGTCATCTGCATTTTTAACAACCGGAACCATCAAACCACGTTCGGTATCAACAGCCAATCCCAAATGTATTTTTTTGAACCAACGCATGCTGTCGCCAATTAATTGAATATTGACCTGCGGAAATTTTCTCAATGCCCTTATCACTGCAAAACAAACCAAATCGTTAATGGTAATATTTTGCGAAATTTCTCCACTTTCCATTTTCTTTTTATAGAATTTGCGTAATGCAATGATTTTCCGGACATCGGCGCTCATGTGATGAGTAAGTTGAGCCGAATTTTGAAGCGACTGTTGCATCGCCCTGGCAATATGTTTACGTATATTAGTGAGTTTTCTTACCTCAAAATCGTCACCATAAACCGGGTTGTAAGTAGTCAAATTATCGTAACTGAAACAACCACTATTATCAATTGTTGCCTCGGGAAAAGTCAATTCTTCCTCCTTTGCTCTTTCCTGGGGCCATGGTCTCATTTTTGAAAGCGATTCTGCAGCCATCTTAATGTCCTGCGCAATGATGCGTCCATGCGGACCGGAGCCTTTTATTTTATCATAAGAAATTCCCTGTTTCTCGGCCATCACTTTTGCAAGGGGCGAAATCTTAACCTTACCCTCCTGCTTTTCAATTAAAACAGCGTCTTTATTTTCCTCATTGGGAGAAGTCCTTCCTAATCGTGCTGTTTTTTCTGATATAAAAGGAGTAGCCTCTCCTTCACTTCCTTGCCCGATTTCATCAATGGTTTCACCTGATTTACCTAAGACAGCGACATTGGTCAACACAGGAACTTCATCGCCTTCCTTGAAAAAAATGGCCAGTAATTCGCCATCTTCTTTTGCTTCTTCTTCAAATGAAGCTTTATCTGTTTCGTAGGAAAACAGAATGTCACCAACCTTCACCTGGTCTCCGACCTTCTTGTACCACTCACCAATAATACAGGTCTCAACAGATTGTCCCTGCCGGGGCATTTTAATAGCTGTAGCCATAGTGTTACTTTTATTCTTTCAGAATAGTTGCCTTGTCATTCAATACTTCATTAACTTAATAATAATACAGTATATAGTGCCGGATATAGTGCCGGAATGAGATACCATCCAACCAGTAGCTTTGCATATTTTGCATACGCTATTCTCAGAACCTGCGTTTTACCGGAAAAACAATAATTTATTTTTCTTCTTCCACTGTATTAATTAACTGCCCAATTTTTTCTATTTCGACCACTATTTTGTCGCCTGTCTTTAACCATCTTGGTGGATCCGATGCCATTCCAACACCATGGGGAGTCCCGGTTAAAATGACTGTCCCAGGTTTTAACGTAGTGCTTCCACTCAGGAATTCAATTAATGCCGCAACATTGAATATCATGTCATCAGTATTCCCCTCTTGAACAGTTTCTCCGTTTAAGATTGTCCTTATTTTTAATGAATTCGGGGCTTTAATTTCATCAGTCGTAACAATGTGGGGGCCTAATGGGCAGAAACTGTCAAAAGTTTTACCCTTGCACCATTGTCCGCCTCCATACTTAAATTGCCAATCCCGGGCGCTCACATCGTTTGCGCAGGTATATCCAAAAACGTACTCTAAAGCTTTCTCTTTGCTAACATTCTTGCATTCTTTGCCAATTATTACAGCTAACTCACCTTCATAATCTACTTCCTTACTTTCCAATTGGCGGGGTAAAAAAATTGGGTCTCCGGGATTCTGAACGGCATTTAACGCTTTTAAAAACAATATAGGATAATCGGGTATGTTCATCCCGCTTTCTTTCGCATGATAACGGTAATTTAGGCCTATACATAATATTGTGGATGGCATGATAGGGGACAAGACCTTTTTTACCGGGACTGGCGCCAGAGTTGTTTTATAATCGCTAAAGATATCTCCGATGATTTTATATACCCTCTTATTTTCAGCAAAGTACCCAAAACCAATATCCCCCTTAAAGTCAAGATAACGTATTATTTTCATACTATTATTTTTTTAGTTCTTCCTAAAATGTTATTGTATAACCTGGCATTAATGCTTATATTTCGCTGAATGCATCAAAACCACCATCCACAGTAATCACTGAACCTGTAACAAAACTAGACGATTCACCTCCTTCTTCTTTGATCCGTTATGCTGTTGTGTTTGCTGATTCCTGAGAAAAATCCAAGATGACAGCACTGGCTCCAAGATGGGCTACTGTACTTGCTATTTCTCCGGCAAGAGTTCCTCCCGCATCAGTTAGTACAACTACCCTCCCATCCAGGGAAAACATTTTTTTCAAAATATGTTCTTTCATAACTGGATTTTTGTTTGAGTTATTCTATTATAGATATGTTTCTTTAAAATTGTGCTAAAGCCAAATATTATTATTGTATACAAATATATTATTTATATTGGTATAAGCGTTTAGATCGCCCAAATATATTTGTTGCAATTCTGTTATGTATCTGATATACTATTATTTACGAAAATATATATAATTGTTTTTCACATAGAATAGGGATGATTTGTTATTTGACCAGTAAAAATCATAATCCATATTTTATAAACAACTGTAAATCAACAATTAAAAACGGGCGGCTTATGCGCTTATACCAATATTTATATTTGTATTATTAAATATATTAAGCTTATTTGTACACAATATGAATTAAATTTTTTAATATATTTGTATACTTGAATCCTTTAATGAATCAGAACAATTAGTATGACTGATATTTATACAATATTATTTAATCGGATTATCGCTGGAGAATATACTGTAGGCAAGAGACTCAAAGAAGAGTCTCTTGCAACAGAATTTAATACCAGTAGAACTCCAATTCGATCGATATTACAACAGCTTGAACAGGATGGACTTATTAAGATTTTTCCAAATAAGGGAGCTGAGGTGTTGCCTTTCTCAGCTGATGAGATAGAAGAAATTTACGAAATTCGAAAGTCTCTTGAATTATTGTGCCTTGAAATCTCTTTAAAGAATCTTAGTTTACAAAAACTCATGGAATTAAAAAAGGAGATAATTGAGAACACCAATAATGAAGATATTCAGCTTCAAACAGATTTAGATGCAAAACTGCATTCTTACATTATTAATTCATCCGGTAAGAAAAGGTTAATTGATATGTTAAACCAACTTTCCCGGCTAATTCAAAGTTTCAGGGGACTGGGTTTCGTGCAAAAGGAAACGAAAGAATCAACGATTAGAGAACATATCGAAATAATTGATGCGCTTTGCCGACGTGATATAGTGTTTGCTAAAGAAATGATGAGTAAACACATTGAAAACTCAAAGATGATTGCCCTTTCTCAGTTATTTATTCAAAGGGGGAAATAGGCTTGTTCAAGAAAAGCTCATTGACAATCCAAGCATGATAATTGCTGCAACTAACAGAATGATCCCAATTGGCATCATTCTTTTTGGCTTTGCTCCAACTCCGGTCCATTCTGCAGTAAATATTCCAAAAATATTTACTGTAATAATCTCTATTATCATTAATCCCACTTATTGATAAATAGTTGTTCGCTTTCACGAATTTCACCTACCTCACCGTCGGGACCGTAGAAATAGCATAACCAAACATTATTTCTGAATTCTACCGGTTCGCTGATAAAACGCACCCCTTCATTTTTTAGCATTTCATAGTCCTTTCTAACATCTGACGAGCGGAAACCAAGGTGACTAAACCCTTTATCAGCTTGTTTACGGTCTTCTGGTATTACCTTTCCTTTTGGTACTGTATATTCAAACAACTCCAGCGCATTGTTTCCGGACTTCAGATGAGCAATGCGGGCAACACATCCTAACATGCCAACAACTTTACCAAGTAATTCATTTCCATTAATAACCCGGAGTAATTCGAACCCAAAATTCTTAGAATAAAAATCTATTGATCTTTCTAAATTTGAGACACTTAGTGCCACATGTTCCATTCCTTCAATCATTTCTATCGTTTCTATTGAATTTATTAACTTCTGCCCATAAACCCTGGGCCGGTTTTGATACATAATAGATTACTTCACCATCTGGCATTACATTTTCACCATCCATCAATCTGAAAGGGTTATATATTTTTTCTAATTCATTATAATCAGCATAATTGCAATGAACAGATTCTATTTCTTTTTGGGAAATGTTTTTTACACCGTAAGTTACCTTAAACCGGTTTTCCGCAGAACTGATCAGAAGATGTGATAAAGGTGTCATATGCTTATCCAAATCACCATTTTCGTTAAAAGCCCTTAACAGGTTATCGCCATTTTGATAACCATATTTACGAATAATAAGATCGTTGGTGGGATCTTCGCCAAAAGTGTTAATTCCGGGGCAGAGGACAATCAGTTCGCCCCCATCGGTAACAGCCATCCTGGTCCTGAATATGGCTTTATTACCTACCCAGGTTGATTTGAATTCTTCTGGATCGAGGTAAACAACCACTTTATTGTACTCTTTGTCCAACAGGTTAATATTCACCTGCTGGCAAAGTGCCGCGCCTTGCAGGTAACATTCCACATCATTCCCGGCAAATATCCCTCTGGAAACAATCCGTCCCTTGTCATCCATACCCCTGACTGTTAGAATATATGAAATAGGCAATTGGGATGTGAAATGCTCGCTCATGTAATCCAGTACTTTTCTTACCGGGGAGCTTACATGCCCTATAAGCTTTTCAGAGCCATATTTGGCCCCAATAAAGTGTGTTTTATCGATAATATCTTTCCCTCCAACGCCGATGAACAGGTTTTTATTGTAGTTGGCAATTCCTACCAATTCATGAGGAACAAGTTGTCCGACAGAAATAATCTGGTCCCATCTGCCTTCAATAATCGTTTTATTTATTTCGCAATAGAGGGGAAAATCAACCAGCCCGTTTGTAAGCTTTTTAATAATTTCAGAAGGAATTGTGCCAATTCTAACGATATCATTTTTCCAGTCATGCCGTTTAAAAAGTTCATGAGGTATCCCAGGATACATGGTATTTAACTCATGTGCTGTCATAGGGAAATGCGTTCCGACTGCCGGCATAATCTCAATATAGGTTTTGCTTTTTAGTCTTTCATATAGCATACAGGTAATTTCTCCTGCATACGAATAGAAACGTGTAATATCGGGTGGCAGGATCAATACCCTTTTCAGATTTTCAAGCTTGCCCAACATCACTTCGAGCAGCTTCGAAATATCTTGCTTTTCAATTGTCAAATCTGCTTTACCTTCAGCGAAAAATATCATTATTATAAAATAATGTTGGAAATTCCTTTATATAAGTGCAAATCCATATAAATATTTGATTACCCTGCTAAAATTATGGGATCAGGATAACCTTGCAGGCATTTTCTTTTCTGTTTACCATCGTGTCAATCCCTTTCTCAAAGTCTTCCAGTTTCATTGTGTGTGAAATAAGTGATTTGGTCTCAATTTTACCCGATTCAAGCATTTCAATTACATTATCCCAAATGCCGGGACTTCCGAGAGCTCCTATTATTGTTATGTCCCTTGTAGAAAAGACATCCCAGTCAATTTCCGGCTTTTTCGATCCGAAAAAACCGATCACCACAACCCGTCCGAATGGCCTGATTATCTCTTTTATTTCTTTAAAGACATCTATTCCTGCCGATGTTTCAATAACAACATCGATCATTTTCCCCTCTGTGATTTCGGTAACCCGGTCTTTCAGGTTTTCCTTATAAATATTAATGGTTCCGTCGAGGCCATAAGTTTTAGCCCTGCCTAATCTCTCGTCCCTTGTACCGGAGAGAATAACTTTTTTCGCCCCAAAAACTTTTTTGGCAATCTGGGCTGTCTGCAGGCCGATCGGACCCGGCCCGATAACAAGTACATTATCCAGAGGAGTAACCCCCCCTCTAATTACCGCGTTTAACGCTATTCCTGTTGGTTCAATCAATGAAGCTTCCTCAAACGATAATTTATTAAACTTATGCAGATGCGTTTCAGGAAAAACAATGTATTCAGCAAAGCCACCATCCCGTTTCATGATCCCGGT
>JALOCA010000040.1 GCA_023227965.1 Lentimicrobiaceae bacterium
AAGAATTAAAACCATCTCTTTCATGTTGCAAAGGTAAATTTTTTCTTCAAACAAAATCAGCTTACCAGAACAGGAAAATCCGGCTAATAAATATTATTATCCTAAGCATTTTACAAAGAGATACAAACTTCTCGTTACAGCCTTATTAAAGAAGTTTTATAAAAACCCATAAAAATATCTTGATCCACTGTTCCAGGAAATGAATGGGGCTTACTTTTCAAAATGACAAAAGCTATCATTGACTGTTAATTAATTATAAACAAAAAATTGGAAATATCCCGGTTTATCTGACAATAGTGATTTTCAATAAAATGTATAGAGATTAATTGCCCGGTTGAACAACTCCGAATACTCAGGATTTCTCCACCGGAAAAAATAATGTTTCCGAGCATCTGCAAATAATTCTGCATTATTTGCAAAAATTGCTTATTTTTGTCAAAATAAGTATTTTACAACATTAAAGCGTAAATACATGGCACTTATGATATATAAGTGTAGTTTTTTAATGTATATATAAACAAGTTCGGTACAATCAAAAACAAAATTAAGTATGGCTAAATCGCAGGAAACATTCAATAAAAAAGAAAAAGAAAAGAAACGGTTAAAAAAGAAGCGGGACAAAGAGCAAAAGAAAGAAGAACGCAAAGCCAACTCCGATAAAGGGAAAAGCATAGAAGAAATGTTTGCCTATGTTGACCATTATGGTAATATTTCTTCAACCCCTCCCGACCCCAATAAAAAGAGAATTATAAAAGCAGAAGATATACAAATTGGCGTTTCGCGCCAGGAAGCAACCGAACCGGAAGACCCAACCCGGAACGGAACCATAACATTCTTTAACGAATCAAAAGGTTACGGATTCATCAAAGATGATGAAAACAAACAAAGCATTTTTGTACACGCTAATGGACTGATAAACCAAGTAAAAGAAAACGATAAAGTAACCTTTGAAGTTGAAATGGGTAAAAAAGGCTTAAATGCCGTAAGGGTAAAAATCAGGGATAAAGAATAAAACACAGAGGGCAGGGAAATAAAACGGGATGGTGTTTATCTAAATTTCCTGAAGCTCACAAGCTCACAGTTCCCGGTTTTTTACCGTAGTTTTCCCCTTGCCAGCGAAGCAAACACACCTGCCACGCAGAAAATGGTAAATATTACAAATGCAAAACGTATGCTGTAAAGAAATAGTCCGAGGTTTTCCGTACTTATCTTCATATTCCCCAGGTGCAAGGCAAAAACCAGCGTGGTAATTCCCATGCTTATTGCCTGCCCGGTAAGACGCATAGTCCCCAATATGGAAGATGCAAGGCTGTAGTCCTTCCTTTCCACGGCACTCATCACGGCATTGGTATTAGGTGATGAAAAAAGTGCAAACCCCAACCCGATAATCAGCAGGGTAATAATAAGAAACAGCACTGTGGTTTCCCTGCTAAGAAAAGCAAACATCAGTAGCCCGACGGCAGTAAGCCCCATTCCCAGGCTTGCGATATATTGCGGTTCAAACTTGTCTGATAGCCTTCCTGCTAACGGCGAAAAAGCAGCCATTACCACTGGCTGTGCCACCATGATAAAACCGGCTTCCTGCGGCGAAAAACCTTTGATATATTGCAGGTACAAACTCAGTAAAAATGCAACGGCAAAAGTGGCGGTATAGTTGATAAACGCCGCAAGATTGGAAAATACAAAAACCGTATTCCCCTTAAAAAGACCCAGGCTCAGAACCGGGTAAGTACAATGGTTCTCGTGGTAAATAAAAAGCAATATCCCCAGTATTCCTGCTGCAATTAGTACAAAACCCGTTATTCCCGGCAAAGAAGTAAACCCGTACATTACACATACCAAAGCCAGTGCATATGCCAATGAGCCTTTGTAATCAAACTTTTCGCCTCTTGCCTCTGCCCATTCGACTTTCAGTTTGTAAAAAATAAATGGAAGGATCGAAACGGCAATCGCAGTACTTACTGCAAAAATATAGCGCCATCCGAAATGCTGAGTTATCAGCCCCCCAACAAAAGGACCAAGAGAAAGCCCTAAGTAAGTAGCAGAAACGTTTATTCCCAATACCCTTCCACGTTCTTTGGCAGGAAACACCGACGAAAGTATAGCTATTGCAGTCCCAAAAATCATAGCCGCCCCTATTCCTTGCAATGCCCTTACCATTAACAAAAACCAGCCGGAAGGTGCAATTACCGATAAAAACAATGTAATGGCATTGACGATTATTCCCCAAGTATAAATCTTTTTCCGCCCTATTATGTCGGCTATCTTTCCGAAAGGAACCAGAAACATGGCTGCGGTAAGTAAATACCCGGTAGCTATCCAGCTTAATGTAAGTACATTCATCGAAAGTTCCCTGCCAATGCTCGGCAATGCTACATTGATAGAAGAACCCGAAAAAGTGGTTAAAAAGGATGACAGAGTGGTTACAAACAAAGTAACCTTTTTGCTTACTTTTGGTGCGGAGTCAGCAAACATCCTGTTCTGATTTTGGAGTTGCAAATTTAGTTGCTTTTATCTGTATTTTTACCGTCCGAAATAGATTTAACCATGAAAAAGAATAAGCTACTTTGGATTCCGGCATCACTGACAATCATGTATATTCTGTTTATTTCCCTTTTTGCTTTGGATTCATTCAATACGAAAGAAACTGTAACGGAACAGATGGCTTCGGCGGTAGTTCACCTTATTCCGCCTGTTATTTTATTGGTATTGTTAGTATTTACTTGGCGGTTTCCGGTAGCCGGAGGAGTATTTTTTTTCTTTCTCGGTATATTTTCTGTTTTTTTCTTCAATACTTACAAAGCACCATTGAATTTTTTAGCTATTTCCTTACCGATATTCTTAAGTGGTTTGTTGTTTATCCTGTTTTCCAAACAAAAAAAGCAGGATTAATCGTCTCATTTTTCCGGATGCCGGTTTTCACGAATTCTTTTAAGTAAAAGTTTTTGAAATGTTTTTTCTGCTTCGTACAATTTTACAAGTTGCAAGGGACTGAGCATTTTCTTAAACCGGGCATGATATTCTTTCTGTATATCAAGCGTTTTTTGTATCTGGGCTATCCGGCTATCGGCAAGTTCAACACATTGTTCATCAGTTAAAACATCAATATTATTATTCCACATTGCATATCTGATACGATATTCCTTTTGTGCCTTATTGCGTTTTTCCATGTATTCTTTATACAAAGGTACAAAATCCTGTGCTTCCATTGTATTAAGTTCCAACTGATCAGTAATATAGTGTATTTTAAGATTTTCTATTTTTTCCCGTTTTTTTTCTACAATGCCTCTCCCCTGAGCCCATACGGGAACATAAGAAAAAAATACAATTGATATAATGAGAATGTTAAGTGCTATTTTGGTTTTTTTCATTGGTAAACATTTAATTATATAACAAAATATCATTTTCCAGGTCTTCCTCACCTAAATATTCTATCAATTCATTTTCTGATATTTTTAATTCGTCAAGTGATTGGTTCAGTTTTTCTATCGTAAATTTTTCCTTCAAACTCTTTTTCAAATCACTATTCAGTGTATTATGACTGCTAACAGGTTGATGTACCGTATCAGTAGTATCAAAAATAACCGTTTTATAATTAGTATTTTCGGCTAAATATTTTTCCTGATTATTGTTGATGTTTTTTACATTATTTGCATGAAACAAGTAAAAGCCTACTACGGTACAAATTAATAAAATAATAAATAAGAAAGCAAACTGGGGCTTAAAAAGATAAATTTTTACTCGTTCGCTGAGTGATAGTTTGTTTTTTTCATCCCAACAACGTGCCGAAATGCGTTGGGACAATGCATCAAAATAAGCGGAAGGCAACTGAAAAGGATTCGCCTTTGGTAAATTCTCTGGGTTCAGGTCATCGTTTGCCGGTTGCGGCTCATTATTTTTTAAAAACTTTTCCATTTCCAGGCACTTAGACAGATTAGATAGATATTCCCCATCAAGGTTTAATTTTCACTTAAATACTTTTCTATTTTTTTTACAGCATGGTGGTAAGAAGCTTTGAGGGCACCAACCGATGTACCTGTAATTTCCGAAATTTCATCATATTGTAATTCGCTATAATATCGCAGGTTAAATACCAGGCGCTGTTTTTCGGGCAAGCGAAGCAAGGCTTTCTGCAGATACAGTTGAATGGTATCTCCCGAAAAATACCTATCATCTTTAAGCGATTGCGCTAACTGTTTTTCATAATCCACCAGGGGAAGAAACAAGCGGTTACGTTTGCTTTTCAGGAAACTGATGGTTTCATTGACAGCAATCCTGTAAATCCATGTGGTGAGTTTCGATTTCCCTCTGAACGAGTCAATATTTTTCCATATTTTAACAAAAATTTCCTGTACCAAGTCATCTGCATCTTCGTGGATGATAACCATACGGCGAACCTGCCAGTACACCTGTTGCTGGTATTTTCGCACCAACAAATTAAAACCATAATTGAAAGAATCGTCCGAACGCAGAAGTTCAAGCAAATCCTTTTCAGGAATATCGCTCATACCATACCAGATACCAGCAAGATGTTAAATGGATTCATTTTTATTTTTTTCTTGAAATCGCTTTTAGGGCAGCTTCAACGATGTTGGGGGCATCGAGCCCGAATTTTTTCATCAATTCCTCTGGTTTTCCACTTTCGCCAAATTTATCATCAACAGCAACCATTTCTACAGGCACAGGAAATTTACGCGATAGTAACTGAGCAATGCTGTCGCCTAATCCTCCGTATCGTTGGTGTTCTTCGGCGGTTACCATACATTTCGTTTTATGCACCGAATTAATGACGGAAAATGCATCCAAAGGTTTAATAGTATGGATATTTATTACTTCAGCATCTATTCCCTTTTCTGATAAAATTTCTGAAGCTTCGAGCGCTTTCCATACCAAATGCCCTGTAGCAAAAATACTTACATCTTTGCCTTCGCGAAGGCGAACAGCCCTTCCGATTTCAAACTTTTGGTCAACAGGGGTAAAATTGGGCACTTTGGGTCGTCCAAACCGAAGATAAACAGGTCCGTCGAATTCGGCTATGGCAAGAGTGGCGGCTTTTGTCTGGTTAAAATCGCAGGTATTTATCACAGTCATGTGAGGAAGCATCTTCATCAGACCTATGTCTTCCAGATTTTGATGTGTTGCGCCATCTTCGCCAAGAGAAATCCCTGCATGAGAGGCACATATCTTTACATTTTTTTTTGAGTAAGCTATTGATTGTCTTATCTGGTCGTAAACCCTACCTGTTGAAAAATTAGCAAAAGTACCGGTAAAAGGTATTTTTCCTCCAATGGTTAGCCCAGCGGCAATTCCCATCATGTTAGCTTCGGCAATTCCTGTCTGGAAAAAACGGTCAGGAAATTCTTTGGCAAAAGCATCCATTTTCATCGAACCGGTAAGGTCGGCACACAAAACCACCACCTCTTTATTTTTCTTTCCGGCATCAAGTAAACCTTCGCCAAATCCTGAGCGGGTATCTTTTTGATTCTGTATTGTATAATTAATCATCGTGCTTTAATTGGGGTATAATTTTACATTTGTAGTAACACCGGGATCTATCTTAAAACCCTGTTCGATGGTATAAGATGATTTTTCAGAGTATTTTGAACGAAAAACCACACGATATTTCCCGGGTTGCAAAATAAGGGATTCCTGCAGCAGATTGTCTTTCATCTCGTAAATCCATATCAGGCGATTGTCTTTTTCCTGATAAATGCTGCCATATCCATTTACTGATTTAAGTATCACGGCAATACCGGGCATAGGAATTTCAACCGTGGTAGTATGGCTTTGCGAAATATCCACATCATTTACATACAGCCGGGGAAGGCATAATACTTCGAGATCGTATTTCCCAATTAAGTATTTTTTAGTTTCGTCGAAAGTTTGAACATTTAAAGTACTCATTTCTCCATGCTTACGAATAATACCCTGTAAATTTTTGACAGTCTTTTCATTACTACTAACTTTAAGCCTCAAACTCCCCTGCGGTGTTTCGGCAGGAATAATATTGTGTGTACCTGCCGTGATTTTCACATTGGGAACTAAAACAGGAGGGATAGTTTGAATCACGATATCATACGTTGGTAAAGGGTCAAGAATAAGGGTATCAGGGATTCCTTTGTTATTCAACGTATGAATAAAGTTGTATTTCATTTTGCCGGAAACATTATCGTAAAATGTCATGTTTACGTTGGTTTCGGTAGGTTTTCCATTTTTGTCCAAAAGATTAACCTGAGCAGTAGTAGTGTTAAGCGCCTGTGATATAACTACCTGTAATGCCTTATGAAACATTTGTTCACTGCTGGCATCAAAATAATTTCCCACACAATCGAAACCCTCTTTAATATTTCTTCCAATCCCTATTATAAATGGTTTTAAGGCGATTCCTTTTTTCTGCAGATATTGGGATGCAGCGCAGGGATCGCCGTTACATTCCTCCAAACCATCCGTAATTAAAATGATAATGTTCCTACAATTGTCGCATGGGGTGAAGTCCTTTTCGGTTTGTTCCAAGGCATAAGCAATTGGAGTAGTTCCTCTTGGTGTTAATAATTTTAATTTGTGTTTAATACGTTCCGCATTGTTTGCGGCAAACGGTACCTCCAGCTTGGTATCTTTGCAATCCTGCGGAGGGAAATTTTTCTGATGCCCATACACCCTTAGAGCCAGTTCAATATTAGGAACTTTATCTAAACTATCAATAAGACTGGCTAAAAACTTTTTGGCAATGTTAATCTTCTGATCGCTTTGCCATCTGCCCAACATACTTTGTGAAGCATCGAAAACAAACAAAATGCGGGATAGGGGCTGTGGCTTTTCCTTTTCATCACCGGGCTGTGCCCACAGCAAACTACCATGAAAAACCAGGATTGTTAATAAACCTATTATTGCTATTTTTTTTATCACTTTTATAATTTATTTTATAACACCACTACCTTATATTTTGTAACTCCAGTTTGCAATGCAATATTTAAAATATTGATTTTTTATGAAGCAATATTAAAATCACCTAAGGTTTCTTCTAACTGCATAAGAGCCCGTTGCAATTGTTCGTCATTAGGAGCAACACCGTGCCAATGATGAGTACCCATCATAAAATCAACGCCAAAGCCCATTTCAGTTTTCATGACAATCATTATAGGCTTCCCTTTTCCGCTGAGTTTTCTTGCCTGGGTTAAAGTGGAAAGGATATCTGGGATATTATTACCATCCATCTGCATTACCGTCCAACCGAAGGCTTCCCATTTTGCGCAGATATTTCCCAAAGGAAGCACATCATCAACGTTACCATCTATTTGTCTTCCATTATTGTCAATAATTCCTATCAAGTTATCCACTTTTTTTGCAGAGGCAAACATGGCGGCTTCCCATACCTGACCTTCCTGAATTTCGCCATCACCCATGAGGGTAAAAATGAGGTTAGGGTCGTTGTTCAGTTTTTTGGCAAGTGCTGCTCCTATTGCAACTGACAACCCCTGTCCCAGCGAACCGGAAGCTATTCTTACACCATTACTAAGATCTTTAGGTGAAGGATGCCCTTGTAAACGGGTATTAATCATACGAAAAGTAGCCAGCTCTTCAATGGGGAAGTACCCCGAACGTGCCAGTGTGCTGTACCATGCAGCAGAAAGATGCCCGTTGGAAAGAAAAAAGATATCTTCACCCTGTCCATCCATCGTAAAAGTTTCTGCCTGGTGCTTAAGTTGGCTAAAATAAAGGGATACAAGCAGGTCGGCACATCCTAACGAACCTCCAGGGTGGCCTGACCCGGCATGATGAATCATTCGGAGAATATCCCTGCGAACCTGGGAGGCTATTTTTTGTAATTCTGCAATACTCGTCATTTTTCTGAAAACAATACCATTAAGTTATTAAAAACCTACAAATACAGATTTTCAAAAGTAAGGATTTCCTCTTAACCTAAATTATTTTTGTTGATAAAATTGGAAATCTTGACCATTATCGTGAATTCTACTTTGTGAAACCTTCCAACCCAGCAACTTGAGATGATTCCACCAATCAGGGTACGATTTATTGATAACATCCGGATGATTGAGCACAATTTCACCCAACACAGCAGCCAGAGGAGCAAATCCCAGTGCCAACCTGTGGTCGTTGCGGGTTTGTACAACACCTTTTGAAAAAGAAGCCTTCCCATGTACCATAATAGTATTGTTATTTTTCAATGTAACGTTAGCACCCATGCCTGTAAGCCCCTGTTGTAAAGCTAGCAAACGATTACTTTCCTTGTTTACAAGAGTATCAAGTCCCGTTAAGCAACACGGAATTCCTAATCCTGCGCAGGTAATCGTTAAAGCAATGGCAAGGTCGGGGGTCTGAATGCAATCCTGTTCAAAATAATCAGTACACTTACCTGTATTAGTTAGCATTACTCCTTCTTTTAAAAATCTGGAAGAAACTCCAAAATTTGTAAACAAATTGCTTAGCATTGCATCACCCTGAAGACTTTTCTGCTGCAATCCATACAATACGACAGACATTTCTTTGGAAAAAGCAATTAACTGGTACCAGCAGGCTGCCGCTGACCAATCGGGTTCAACAAAAGTATCAATTCCTATAATTGGCTGGTTTGCAACTGAAATAAGTGTATTTTCCCAAGTATGTCTTACTCCAAAACGTTCCAAAAATTGCAAAGTCATTATAATATAAGGCTGGGATACAATTGTTTTTTTTAACCGAATTTTCAGTCCGTCGGGTAAAACAGGAGCTATCATCAGTAATGCAGAAACAAACTGGCTGCTGATATGGGACTCCAATTCAACTTCGCCGCCCCGTAAAGGTTTGCCATTAATTTGCAAAGGAGGAAAACCCGGTGTTTTCAAATACCGGATATCAGCATTTATGCTTTTAAGAGCATCAACCAATTCCTTTATGGGGCGTTGCTGCATTCTTTCACTTCCGGTTAGCACCCAATTACCAGGTGTAATTGCAAGCAATGCAGTTAAAAACCGAAAAGTGGTTCCGGCATGAACTACATCTAAGATTGTAGGAACGTCCGACTTACCAGTGTTTTCCCTGATTTTTACCAATAAATTTTTTAAAATGGTAGTGTCTTCAGCCTCCGATAAATTTTCAATTATAAAATGAATTGAAGATAATGCCTGAAGTATGAGCAAACGGTTACTGATGCTTTTTGATGCGGGAAGACTGAATGCATTACACCCTCCTGTGCCCGGCTGTAACCTGATTATTTCTCTCTGCTGGTCAGATTCCATTATTTTTTTGATAAACCGGAATAAAATTCAAGACTTTCTATAATCAGGGCTACATCACAAAATTGGTTGGGAATTGTTTCCCCTATATGCTTCAAAAGGGTAATACCAATTTTACTCCCCCTGTTTTTTTTATCGAATTGTGTCAAGGCTGCAATCTCATTATAAAACTTATTATCAAAATGATAATACGAAAAATACTGTACAAAACCTTCAATTATTTCCTGCAATTCTTTATATGGCAATCCGCATAAACGATGGGAAATATAGGCTTCACAAATCATACCTGCAGCAATTGCTTCGCCATGCAACAACGATTCTTTTCCGTGGTTTAAGGAAAAGGCTTCAAGGGCATGACCGATAGTATGCCCGAAATTCAATACTTTACGCAAGCCGGATTCCATAGGATCAGCATTTACGATATCGCATTTTATTTTTACAGAACCCGCAATAAAAACGCTTTCAGCATCTTTAAAGGCAGGGAAGCCCGAAGATAATTTTTGCCAGTATGTAGCATCGGCAACCAAACCATGTTTCAGCATTTCCGCCATTCCCGATTTAATTTGTCGCATAGGAAGCGTATCAAGAAATTGTGGATTAATAAAAACAGCCTTTGGCAATGCAAAGACTCCGATTTGGTTTTTAATTTCATCGAAATCTACACCTGTTTTCCCACCTATGGAAGCATCCACCATAGATAGTAAAGTGGTGGGAATATGCACAAAAGAAATACCCCTTTTAAAGTTGGCAGCCACAAACCCACCCATGTCGCAAATCATTCCACCTCCCAGGTTTATCAGCAGCGAATGCCTATCGGCACCTCTTTTCAGCAATTCTTTCCATAAATATAAAGCCGAATCAATAACTTTATTTTTCTCTCCGGATTCTATAGTCAGAATTTCAGTATTTTGTAAAATAGAAACATGATGTTTAAGAAGTGGAAGGCAAAACTGTAAAGTAACGGAATCGGTAAGAATGTATATTTGCGAGAAAAAATCAGTATTTTCTTCAATGAAATGCGAAAGATATTCAAGCGACTGTATCCCTGTATATACAGGGCAAAATTCGCCCTGAATTGTAAACCCGGTTTTCTCTCTACTCATGTGAATCATTCTTTTCACAAAAATAGGGAATACAAAGCTTGTAATAAAAAAACTTTTTGATAAACATTGGGTTTCAATTTTTGTTCTTAAAAATAAAAATGATGAATTTTAATGATACACAAACCGCTTTCTCCCACCTTACGGATGACGAATTACGAAAAGCCGAACGCTTGTTCAGGGTGCTCAATTTGTCTGCCAGTGTAAAAATGGGCAAATTGTTGGTCAATTGCGCACTACGCATGAACATTCCCATCGAATGGGCTGTAAAACCTCTCATTTACCATTATTTTGTAGGAGGAGCTACCCTTGCTGAAAGTAATAATACGGTAAAAAAACTAGAGAAATTTAATGTGAAAGGTATTCTTGACTATTCGGTGGAAGGAGGGAGTAGCTCAATCGAAGAAACCTTAGCCGAAACCTTGAATGCTATTGTCTTTGCTGCACACGGTAGAAACATTCCTTTTGCCGTTTTCAAACCCACTGCTTTTACATCTCCCGCCCTGCTTGAAAAAAAAAGTGCAGGAATACAGCTTTCAGAATGCGAAATAACTGAAATAGAAAGTTTTAAACTACGCATAGCTACACTTTGCCACACCGCTTACGAAAATGATATTCCCCTGCTAATTGATGCAGAGGATTACGTTTACCAAGGTTTTATTGATGATGTGGTTATCAGTATGATGAAAAAATACAATAGAGATAAAGCTATTGTATTCAATACATTACAAATGTATCGCATAGATCGTACGGCTTGGTTGGAAAATTTATACCATAATGCAGAAAAGGAAAATTATTTCCCAGGTATCAAATTTGTGAGAGGAGCATACATGGAAAAAGAACGGAAACGTGCTCTTGATTTCGGATACCCCTCCCCTATTTATGCAGATAAAGCAGCAACAGATGCAGCGTTTAACAACGCATTACGCTTTGCTATAGAAAAAATTCATAGAATTTCTATTTTTAATGGCACTCACAATGTGGAAAGTACACAGTTACTTATCGAATTGATGCAACAGCACCATATTTCGCCTTCCGACAACAGGGTGTGGTTTGCTCAATTATACGGAATGAGCGACAACATCAGCTTTAACCTTGCCAAAGCCGGTTATAATGTTGCCAAATACATACCGTATGGTCCTGTAAAATCAGTACTTCCCTATCTCATTCGCAGAGCCGATGAAAACACATCCATTGCCGGGCAAAGCAGCAGAGAATTGCTGTTGATAATCCGTGAACGTCAGAGAAGGAAAAACCAAATCCAGGATAATTAAATAGCAGAAACCTGTTAATGAGTTGTTAACCGGATTCGTTTTACACGAATCGAAGTATCAAATTTTTGAACATAAATCTTATTCCCTTTTTTATCGGCATACGAAAACCCATCCTGAAGCTCAGTTATTCCCGATAAGGCTGTTAAAGCCAGTTTCTCTTTAGCATTCTGAAAACCGGACAAACATTTTTCGGCACTGGGGTATAAAAAAATAAACAATGTGGAATCGGCAGTTTCGGCACAAATTCCTTCCGAAAACTCAAAGATATTCCCCTGTCCAAAATAATAAATATTTTGCAAAGCAATAGGTCCCCTAAAATACTTTACAAGAGAATTTTTCAAACCCGTATCCGGTATTTCTTTCAATAATCCGGGTAAAAAACCGTTACCAGAGTTTATTCTATTGAGAAGCCGAATTGTAAATTGTTTGATTTCTATGTTATCAACAGAAGAGCCCTCAGAAGAAAGTTGTATAAAAAAATTATTTTTCCATGCGAAGACATACCCGTCACCTATCGCAATGGAACTTTCTTCCAGGCTCATTGAACCAGGGCTACCACAACGCACACTAAAAACACCATAGGCTGCTGCAACGTCCGACATTTCATACAATTCAGCCCTTAGTTTTCCATCTTCAGGAAAAACAAATTCAGCTACACTGGCTTCTGTAAAACCGTATTCGAGGTACAGCTCGGCACCCCCGTCAATCAGGTAAAATAGCTCTTCCCCTTTGTATGTCGCTACCGAATCGGCAATTTTCACATTTTGTTCATCCGAAACATTCTGCAGAATACTTCTGCCATTACCCGCACCACATGTCAGAATTACAGCGCATAGTAATGCTGTAAGGATAAAATGTCGGAAAAGAAATTTCATTTTTTCTGATTTATTTCCACAATCTCCACTTTTTGAAGATTCATCTCGCCAATTCCGCTTTCATATCCCTTTTGTACCGGCAATACTTCTTCGGGTAAGTAGCCTAATATCGTTGAACAATAAGCATCTACAGCCACAATATCGGTTCCGGCGACTATTTTATCAAATTTTTTCAATTTTCCGGGACCAGATGGACCATTTGTTACCAGTACTTCTGATGCATCAACTACATTCAAATCAGGTTTGCGAAGTTTACACATATCTGCAAGACATTGTCCAAGAAAGCCCGGGTCGTTTTTTGAAGGACCATCTAAATGAAATTTAACATTAGAAGCTCTTGTATTCAGCCCCATCAAATTTTTCATTGCACATGTTAGTAACGGAATTGTATGGTGTTTGGCAATCGGGACATTGATAAAAACATCCACAGTAAACAAATCTCTGACCACTTCAAGTTGTTTTATCGCTTTCGCACCCGGAATGCTATCCAACTTTACAAAAGTAATACTATCGTATTTTGCAGGAAAACGGTTTTTTTCAATCGTGTGCACCCGGAAAAGCATTTCCGCATTTTGTGCATACAATGTACTCCGTTTCCAATATTCTGGCATAACATACTGTAAACAAACTACTTCAGAGGCGCCTGCGTCGAAACACATTTTTACGACAGCAATGGCAACATCCGGATTTACATAAGTACCTTTATCTTCAAAATCTGAATTGATAAGCAAACCCACCTTTTGCCCTTTTTGTACAAAAGTGCGCATACCTCCCAATTTTTTTACCGCAAGTATTGTGTTGGCATAATAGTTTGTTCCGGAAACAACCGTAATGCGATTGGACTGTTTTCTTTTCTCCTGTTTCCCCGAAAAAGAAGCAAACGAAATACCAACGATAAATATTATAAGAATGTAGCGAGCTAAAATTTTCATAATTATTTGATTTAGTGTGTACAGTATTTACAAGTTACAACAGGCTAAAATAAGAAGGGTTTTATAAATCCCAACAGGTTAAAATTATTTTTCTTTTTGATGTAAAACGTCTCATCTGTAAACTTACAGGCATATGACAACCTGTCCCTGACATGACAGGTCATTTCCCTGTCATATTTTCATTATTTCAGTATTATATTACCTTAATAATTGATTATGAATAATATTGATACAAATAAAGAATTATTAGTTTAACATCGCTTGTTTTTACTTTGCATTTAAGTATTTTTTTGCTACATTATTTTAATTATCTATTTTTTAGCATTTTAACGTCTTATTTATAACTATTGTTAATAACTTTTTTGTACATTATGTAAATTTTGTTATTTTTTTGTTTATATTCGCATAATGTTTGTTAAACGTGGTTTAAATTTAAAAACTCACAATTATGTCCGAAATTGAATTTAATCACAAACTTCTGAGTGTGCAAAACAACCTCCGGTTTTTTGCAAGCACTTTGACCCCAAATCGTGAAGAAGCCAATGATTTAGTACAGGATACTAACTTGAAAGCACTAATTAACCGTGATAAGTTTGCAGACAACACTAATTTTAAAGCATGGACTTATACGATTATGAAAAATACGTTTATTAACAATTATCGTCGTAATATCAAGTCAAACACCATTATTGACAACACCGAAGATTTGTATTTTCTGAATATTTCACATCATTCCGATTTTCCGCAGCCCGATTCGCTAATAGCTGAAAAGGAAATAAAGAAGAATATTGAAAAATTGGATCATGACCAGCGTTTGCCGTTTGAAATGCACAACAGCGGCTATAAATACAAAGAAATAGCTGATCATTTACAACTTTCGATAGGGACGGTAAAAAGCAGGATATTTTTTACCCGTAAAAAACTCATGGGTGCCTTGCAGGATTTTGCTTATTAATTTACTCACTCATATTGAGCCGGACTATGGCAAAAATCATAGCCACTGCTCCTATCCATTGTTCCCAACTCAGCCGTGATTGGTTGAAGATGTAATCAAAAACTATGGCTGACATAGGGAAAAACAATTCGCAAATTGTTGCGAGCATAGCTTTTATTTTTCTCAAACCAAAATAAAAAAGAAATATTGCACCAGATCCGGTTGTAATTCCAATTATAAAAAATATGAGCCAGTTAGCCGGTGTTACTATCGCTATTTGCGAAAATTTACCGGTAAAGGCTACAAATATCCCCATGAAAACTACGGTAAACCCGTAGCGATAAAAAGTAGCTGTAGTAAACGACAATCTGTTTAGCAGCTTTTTGCTTAAAACAGTCGAACTTCCAAACGAAAACGCAGCAAGCAATGCGTATAAAGCCGCATAAACCGTGTTTGAACCAGTTGAAAGATTGGGCAATGCAAAACCAAAGGTAAGAAAATACCCAGCAAGAATAGCTATTGTAGCCCAAAGCAGGTAATTCTTTTGTAGTTTTTCACGCAATAAAACCACAGCAAGAATTATGGCAAATACCGGTTGCATTTTCTGTAATAATACGACAATGGTAAGCGATTGAAAATTCATTAAAAATAAAGCTTTCACAATGGCAAGTGTACCCAAGGCTCCTCCAAATAATGCAACAAGGCTTGTAGTAATAAAATCGCTGGTTGTGAAACTTTTTAGATGTTTATATTCCCTGAACAAAAAAACATTCATCACCAGAAAGGGAATGCAATGCACCATAAAAACAACAAAACCAATATCAAGGTTACGCAAACGGGGGGTTAGCACAATACCATCCAAACCCCAGAGGGTGGCTGCCAACGAAACAGCAACTCCTCCTATTATTATTTCTTTCTTAATTTTCAAGTGGCTATTTTATTAACTATCAAAAACAAGCTACGATTCGCAGCGGAGCACCACTTCCACCTTTTATTTTCATTGGTAAAGCAATTATATACGCTCCCTTTGCAGGTAGAGAATCAAGACTGGCAACATTTTCATACGCTGTAATGCCATGGGCAAATAATGTTCTGTGTACCATAAAATCCTTCGACTGTCCGTAATCTATACTTGGCGTATCCAAGCCGAAAGCTTTAATTTTCCTTTGTTCAGCTAACCATAATGCTGCGTCGGGATGCAAACCGGGGAAATGCAACAAGGCAACTGCTTTCTGACCCGACAAATTAGTACCTGTATATTTTTCCTTATCAGACCAATATTTACTAAAACCAGTATTTACCAGTACAATTGCACCCTCCGGAATTTTTCCATTCTCTTTTTCCCAAAGAAAAAAATCATCAGTGCTTACCTGATAATCCCTGTTTTGTGTAACTTTTCTTTTTACATCAATCACCACAGCATTGCCAATGAGTTGCTGTAATGGAACTTTTTCAATGCTGTTCTTCCCCTTACCAAAATGCAGAGGCGCATCAAAATGGGTGCCGCCATGTTCTTCTGCGCTGAACTTAAAAGAAGAATAGTAGTAACCTTTTTCTGTCATCCCTTCAAAAACAGTATCATGCGAAAAAGGAATGTTTGTGGGCCAATAAATGGCATTTTCATCAAAATCGTGGGTTAAATCAACCCAACGTCCGGCACTGAGTATATCTGCCGGACTTTGCTGATGGCAACATCCCCAACCAACAAATACTATCAGAATAAGAAAAATAAATTGTATTTTCTTCATAACAATTGTATTTATGAAATACTCCGGAATTCGTTTTTCACAAAATCAAGAGCATTTCGCAGTGCAGTGATTTCAGTTTGAACAAATTGTTCAAGAATTATTTTTGCCAGTTCCGTGCCGAGAGCTTCCGTTTGAAGCTGCATAGCGCCGGAATTTATAAAATGGACAGTTTCCTCTTTGGCATTTTTCACCATCTCCCATGCCTGCGACGAAATATACAGTTGCTGCGACAGATTGTGGTCAAACTCCTGCCGTATTGCAGCTATCAAATTCCTTTGCAATGTATTAACATCCATACCCGGTTCCATTACCCTTACGATAAGCTGCATTGGGGTTATACGTTCGAGAAAAAGAACCATTCGTTCGTATGCCTGAAAGCGTAAAGGAGCGACCAACTCATGGTTTTTCATGTTAATTTCCAACAACTTCTTTTTCTGTTCGTTATCAAGATACTGTTTAAGAATAAAATACGTTGTAAGGAACACAACTACTGCCGGAAGGGTTCCCATTAGGGCAATCAAAAGGTAATTCATATAATCAGGGGTTTTTACTTTGCAAAGATGAGAAATAATCAGAAATTTTAAATGTAAATATTTTGAAAGCTTCTGCGATATTTTCTAATTTTGTGCCTTTTTAACCTAAACATACAATTATCATGGAAATTCTATCACAAAGAATACAAAAACTATCAGAATCGGAAACTTTAGCGATGACCCGCCGCAGCCGCGAGTTGCAAAGCCAGGGACATGATGTAATAAACCTTAGCATAGGTGAACCGGATTTTAACACTCCTGGCTACATTAAAGATGCTGCAAAACAAGCCATTGATAATAATGTTACCCATTATCCTCCTGTTGCAGGTTTTGCCGAATTGCGAAAAGCCATTTCAGAAAAATTCAAACGCGACAACAATCTGGATTATGCCCCCGAACAAATAGTTGTATCAACAGGAGGTAAACAGGCTCTTGCTAATGCCATACTTTGCCTGGTAAACCCGGGTGATGAAGTAATTGTTCCTGTTCCTTACTGGGTTTCATACCGAGAATTGATAAAATTAGCCGAAGGAAAAGCCGTTTATCTGCCTACAACCATCGGAAATAATTTTAAAGTTACCCCCGCACAATTAGAGTCCGCCATCACAGATCGTACTAAAATATTAATTTTTAGTAGTCCATGCAATCCTTCCGGTTCTGTTTATACCCGTGACGAGTTAAAAGGAATCGCCGAAGTGGTTGCCCGTCATGAAAATATTTTCATCATTTCCGATGAAATTTATGAATTGATAAACTTTGGTGGAAAACATGCAAGCATTGCCGGTTTTGACTTTATCAAAGAAAGAGTCGTTACAGTAAATGGAGTTTCAAAGGGTTTTGCGATGACAGGCTGGCGTTTGGGCTATATTGGTGCGCCAAAAGTCATTGCTGCTGCCTGCGATAAAATTCAGGGGCAGTTTACCTCGGGAACGGGAACAATTTCCCAAATGGCAGCCATAGCTGCAATGAAAACTAATCCCGAATCCTCTGTGGAATTACAAACTATGCGCAAAGCATTTCACGAACGCAGAGATCTGCTCCTGAAACTTCTGAACGATATTCCGGGATTTAAAACCAATATTCCACAGGGTGCTTTTTACATTTTCCCCGACGTAAGCTGGTATTTCAGGAAAACCAATGGTAATTTTACGATTAATAACGCCGGTGATCTTTGCAATTTCCTGCTCAATAATGCCCATGTAGCATTGGTTTCGGGAGAAGCTTTCGGCGATCCTGCCTGCATCCGGTTTTCATATGCCACTTCCAACGACCGACTGATTGAAGCAGCAGCAAGAATCAAAAAAGCACTGGCAGAATTCAAATAGATTATTAAAAAAAATAACAAATGGTTAGCAACGAACAGATTCGGGAAATTTTTGCACGGTTTTCCAGGCAAAAAGCACTTATTATCGGTGACGTAATGGTTGACACCTATGTAAGAGGAAAGGTAGAACGTATCTCACCTGAAGCTCCTGTGCCTGTTTTAGCGGTAAGCCAGAGAGAAAATCTGCTTGGTGGTGCTGCAAATGTGGCACTGAATATAAAATCACTGGCAGCCACCCCTATTTTATGTTCCGTAGTAGGTAACGACGAGCAGGGTGATCTTTTCCTCTCACTTTTAGAAAAAGAAAATCTTCCCACAACATGTATTTGTCGTAGTAACCAGCGTTCAACCACTACAAAATTCCGGTTTATTGGCAACAACGCCCATTTGCTGCGCGTTGACGACGAAATGACCCACGATATTGCAGAAACCGACGAAAATATTCTTCTCGGAAAAATCCGGGATACCCTCGCCTCTTTACCTATAGACGTAGTTATTTTTCAAGATTATAACAAAGGTGTCATCACCCCCCGCATCATCAGTGAAGTAACAAAAATGGCAAAACGTTATGCTATTCCCATTACCGTTGACCCTAAAAAGAAAAATTTTACCGCCTACTGCGGGGTGTCTCTTTTCAAACCCAATCTGAAAGAACTGAAGGAAGGACTGAATATGGATGTCGGTGCCCGAAATTTTGCGCAACTGCAGCAGGCTGCACAAAAATTGCATCTTAACCAGCAGGTGGACAATGTGATGTTTACCCTTTCCGAGTCGGGTATCTTCATGAGCAGTAAACAACCAGATGCAAGCTGTGAAGCATTTACCATCCCCGCCCATTTGCGAAGTATAACCGATGTGTCGGGCGCCGGCGATACCGTTATCAGTGTGGCTTCACTATGCCTTGCCCAACAGGCTTCGCCATGGCTTACCGCCGCCCTTTCCAACCTTGCCGGAGGACTTGTTTGTGAATTTATAGGTGTTGTACCTGTTGATATTCAACGTATGCAAGAAGAAGCACTACAACTAAACCAGTAGTATCATTAACAAAAAAATAATGCCGGAGCATAATAAAAAAAACATCCCTGCAACCCATGAAACTATTTCGGAAGCCGGGGAGGATGTGTGCCGGATGTTCGACGAGATAGCGCCTCACTACGATTTTCTTAACCATTTTCTTTCGATGGGAATTGACCGTTGCTGGCGGAAAAAGGTGATAAAAGCTGCCAGAAATCACCATCCGCAAACCCTATTGGATGTTGCTGCCGGAACCGCCGACCTCACCATTGCGCTTGCCACACTGCCCGGTATCAGCATTACGGGTATTGATATTTCGGAAGCCATGCTTGCAGAAGGGAGAAAAAAAGTCAATCAGCGGCAACCCGACAAAAATATCATTCTTTTGCAAGGCGATAGTGAAAACCTTCCCTTTGCTGATGCAACATTCGACATGGTAACCGTAGCCTTTGGCGTTCGTAACTTTGAACACCTGGAAAAAGGGCTCGCCGAAATGCTGAGGGTTCTAAAAAAAGGAGGTCAATTGCTGGTACTTGAATTTTCAATGCCTGAAAAAACTCTTTTTAAACAACTGTACCATTTGTATTTTAAATATTTTGTTCCTTTTATCGGGGCAAAAATATCGGGACACCGGTTTGCCTACTCCTACCTGCCTGCAACTGTACAGAAGTTCCCAAAAAACGATACTTTTGTAAACATTTTACGCCAAATAGGGTTTACCAATGCAGCTTTCAAGCCTCTCACCTTTGGAATCGTCTGCCTGTATTCAGCCGAAAAATAAAAATAAAAAATTACCGTTACTAAATCCATAAACCAAATTTATCTTGAAAATACGACCTGCTATTCCCGTTTTCCTCGTTTTATTACTTCTTACGCCTTTTGCCCTCCGGGCACAAAAACATGGGGTACTCAATCAACCTGAATATGATGAACGACCTTATCATTTCGGGTTTCTACTGGCTATTAATCAGATGAATTTTACAGTAAAGACCAATGAAGGGCTAAGTAATGTACTTTACACCACACAACAGGCACCCGACATCTATTCCGATTCGGCAAGGCTGTTGGGAATAGAAGCCAACCCTTCGCTTGGTTTTACTATTGGCATCGTTTCCAATCTCCGGCTTGCCAAATATGCCGACCTGCGTTTTGTTCCATCACTTTCCTTTGGTGAACGGCAGATAGAATATTCAACACAAAATTATTCAGCCGGAGAAAGTAATCAAATCAAGCTGAGAAAAAGCATACAGACAAGCTATATCGAACTGCCTTTTCTTATAAAATATAAAGCCAAAAGGATAAATAATGTACGTCCTTATATCATTGGAGGTGTGGATTATACTATTGACCTTGCCACCCAGAAAAAAAAGAAAGATAATCCAAACAATGTTCAGGTTGATATTGTCCGTAACGACGTTCATGGAATTCTGGGCACCGGGTTCGACTTTTATAATTATTGGTTTAAATTAGGTATTGAACTCAAAATGGCGTACGGTTTCAACGATATTATCAAGCGGGAAAACAATATTTACACCGAAGGTATCGACAAGTTATCCTCCAAAATGTTCCAGATATCGTTTACTTTCGAATAAAACAATGCAAAAAGAACTGGAACTGGTCCTCAGTCCGGAAGAAGCTGCCGACGAAAACCAGATACGGCGGAAAGCCGCAAAGGTGCTACACATTCATCCGGAAAAAATCAACGTACTACATTTTCTTCGCCGTTCTGTTGATGCCCGCTCCTCTTCCATAAAAATAAAGCTGAAGATACTTGTCTTTTCCGGGGAAGACTTTCCTGAAGGACTAAAAATTCAGAAAAAAAACTATCCTGACGTAAGCAAAAGCAAACAGGTGATCATCGTGGGAACAGGTCCCGCCGGATTATTTGCAGCACTTACGCTTATTATGCACGGAATTAAGCCTGTGCTTATCGAACGAGGACGTAAAGTGCAATCCCGCAAAGCCGATATTGCCCTGCTTAACCGCAACCAATCGCTGAATCTGGATTCGAATTATTGCTTTGGCGAAGGAGGAGCCGGCACTTTTTCCGATGGAAAACTCTACACCCGTTCCACCAAGCGCGGCAACGTAAACGATATTCTCCGCACCTTTATTGAACACGGTGCCAACCCCGAAATCCTGTTCGATGCACATCCGCATATCGGGAGCGATAAACTCCCTGCCATCATCACCGCCATCCGTAATACCATACTTAATGCAGGGGGTATATTCCACTTCGACACCCGCATAACCGGTTTTTGTATTAAAAACCAGCGCATCACAGGAGTTACCGACAGCAAAGGCAACCTCTACGATGGTACTGCCGTTATTCTCGCTACCGGTCATTCAGCCTGCGATATCTACGAACTGCTTTACCATAACAACATTGTCATAGAAGCCAAACCGTTGGCTATGGGCGTAAGGGTAGAACACCCACAGACGCTCATTAACGAAATACAATACCATAGCCCGCAACATAGCCCACTATTACCCGCAGCCACTTACACTTTGGTGGAACAGGTTGACGGAAGAGGTGTTTTTTCATTTTGCATGTGTCCGGGAGGAACCATAGTTCCTGCCGCCACTGGTAACCAACAGATTGTGGTAAACGGCATGTCGAATTCGAGACGAAACTCTCCATATGCCAATTCTGGTATAGTGGTGGCAGTGGATATGCCCGACATCGCGGCATCGCAATTTTCAGGACCATTGGCAACGCTTCACTACCAACAGGAAGCTGAAAAACATGCTTTCGAGGCGGCAAACAACAACCAGGTTGCCCCTGCCCAACGCCTTACCGACTTCGTTTCTGGCAAATTATCATCTTCGCTACCCAACACTTCTTACCATCCGGGAGTTGTTTCCATGCCTGTACACGAACTGCTTCCCGAAGGTATTTCAGTTAGGTTGCAAAAAGCTTTCACGCTTTTCAATCGGAAGATGAAAGGCTTTCTCACCGGCGAAGCCCTTGTGGTAGCCATCGAATCACGTACCTCCTCCCCTGTTCGTATTCCCCGCAACGAAATCACCTTTGAACACGTACAGATAAAAAACCTTTATCCCTGCGGCGAAGGGGCAGGCTATGCCGGAGGCATTGTTTCCTCAGCCATTGACGGGGTAAACTGTGCGAAAGCTATTGCAACAAAAAGGTAGGTTTTTGTTTTTGCAACGTTCTTGACATTCTATTTGTCTAATCACTTAAATCAAATGAGTTTGCCCCAAGTGAAATTTATTTTCTCTATAAACTCTCCTCAGAGGCAATATTCTCAGAAATAGCATCATAATAATTTATTTTTCAGTTATTGGGTCTATTATTTTTAAAATTTCATCGGGCGTTAAATCTCTTCCTAATACATCATCAGATACATTTTGAATACTTTCAATAGCAAGAGGGTAGATTATTTTACTTGTTTTCATTGAAGTAAGATTCAATATGAAATAATTCTGTCGAAAATTTCAAGTTGTCTTATTTCATGGGTGTTATTTGTTATAGAATTTAAATAATTTGAAATAAATAACTCCTTTCCGGTTTGGCTGGAATTTTTATTTACGTTTCTCATACCATAGGATAAATCCCAACTAAAAATATTTGCAAATGAAAAGAGTTCCCGGATATACGGACTATCATCATAAGTTATCAGCCATTTATGGGTTGTATTTTTCATTACTTGAGAAAACCTTTCATGGTCAAATCCTTTATGAAGATTCCCATTTTTCCCGTATAAAGCAGACTTAGTTGCCGAAAAATAAGGGGGATCAAGAAAAATAAATACATTTTTGCCGTTTGCTTCTACAACTTCCTGATAATCGAAATTTGTAATTTTTGTATCAGGCAAAATTTTTGATAATTGTTTAACTCTTTCTATGCTTGATTCCGTATATCTTTTTTGGAAGGCTGCATTTGAAAAACCTCCACTTTCGGTTGTACCGGAAAAGGTAATCCTGTTGAACGCAAAAAAAGCAGCCGCTTTCTTTAAATCATCGAATTTGTCAATATTTGCATTTAAAAACACAAAAAGGTCTTTACCTTCTTTTGTTTCCCTTTTCCATGTTTTGATTTGTAATAAAAGTTCATCCGTTCTGTTTTTTGTTTCTTTCCAAAAAAGATATAAATTATTATAAATATCGTTTATCCAAAATTTTTTATTTGGAAAATTCTGTTTTAAATAAACAAAAACAGAACCACCACCAACAAAAGGTTCTCTGTATTCATCAAAATCGGGTATTAAAGTAGAAATCAAATTTACTGCTCTGCTTTTACCGCCGGGATATCTTAACGGGCTTTTTATCATTTTATACTTCTTCTATTAAAATTGTAAAATGATTTATTTTGCATTCTCTGAATAAATTTTTAATCAGCAACTCTTCTTTGTCAGTAAATTGATTAGCCATAAGAAATTGATTAATTTTTTCAAGGCTATCCTGAGATGAAATCTTATTTTTAATTTTTATTGATGTTAGCTTTAAAACCGGTTCAGGTATGTAGACTACGTCATTAACCATTACATTTTTAAGGTTACAATAAAGAATCATTTTTAACAAACCATCTTTTATATCACCTTTGCTTGGCAACTTAGCATTTACAGAATGTTTGTCCTCAATTAAGAATAATTGATTCTCTTTTATTTCGATTTCGTCTGTCGTAAAATAATATAATCCGCCAAGATAATTTTTAATGGTTATGGTAGCTTTGGTAGCTGTTGATAGAATTTCTTTGGGTTGGAACGTCTTTTGCTCTCTGTTTTGAGCATTCTTTGCTTTTTGACGAGACATTAATTTAAATTCGCTTACCCCATCAATAAATTGTTTTTTGAAAATTTCAATACCATTATTATTATGAAACTTAATACCTAACTTGGCTTCAATTTCAGAATAGGCATTTTTCACCTTGTCAATAAGAAATGGTAATGTATCATCAATTTCTTTTAGATTCCAATGCAATGCGGAACTATGATAATTGCTGATTTCAATAATCTTTTCTTTAATATAATCGTTGTCGAATTTTTGATTAGTTATTTTATGATCCCGAGTAGCGTGCTTCTCAGCTTTTTGATAATAAGCAAAAATTACATAAACATCTAAAAGACTCATTAGGGAAATGGTATCCCATTGAATAAAGTCTCTATCCCCTTTTAACCCCTCATCCTTAATAATTGGTATTACAGTTATTCTCTTGGGGACCCCAAGAGTATTATAAACCCTTTCGTAAGGATAAGAACGCGATCTTTTGGGGGAAACCCATTTTGAAATATTGTAACTATATTGTTTGTCGCTTATTAAACAATATGCCGGCATATTATTTATATCAAATTTTTCAAAAGAAATATCTTTTAAAGTATGGGCACAAAGAACCTGATATTGTATTCCTGTAATTTCAGCAAAAATGTTCATTTAATTAAATTTTAATTGGCACTAATTTCTTCTTTTCAATATATTCAAGACAAACATACCTATATTTTCCATTTTTTCTTTCAACTATTTCAAAAGAGTCCCCACTATTTGATTCATTTGATTGCAAATCAAAACCAACTTTAACTCTTATTATTTTTTCAAGATCACGAATTATTTCATAGCCGACAGAATTTCTATTAAGCTGTCTTGCTATTTTCATTGTGGTTCCACTACCCACAAATGGATCTAATACATTTTCTCCAACGTAAGAAAAAAGTTTTATTATCCGGTTCGGGAGTTCGTCAGGAAATGCTGCAATGCCTTTTTCCAATGGTGATCCAGGTAATACATTTGTCATTTCCCATAATGTCTTATGCCACCCTTTTTCTTGAAAAACTTTTTTATCAATACGGGATAATTCTTTTTTTTCTTGTTTTATAGAACGATAGTCAAATTTTCCCTTCTGAAAGATGAGTAAACTTTCCAATAAGTTATCGGGATAGAAATACATCGGAAAAGGGTTCTGTAATAAAACTCCACTTCTTTTACTTATCCGAAGATACCCATCTGGTTTTTTCCAGATAATTCTGTCCCGATAACGAAAACCAGCATTCTGAAGTATTTTTGTTGCATCGGCAACAATAGGATATTTTGTTCCATTAACCAACATATCGTCAATATTTAAAACCAAAATTCTACCCTCAGATAAAACCCGGAATGATTCGTTTGCAAATCTTTGTAAAACACCTAAATATTGATCGTAATTATTAAACAATCCCTGATAATCAAAAGGGGCATTAAAATAAGGAGGGGACGTAATTATTAAATGAATACTTTCATTTAATAGTTCTTCCATACTCATGCAATTGCCAAAAATTAGTTTATGGTGTGTATTCATTTCACATCTGGCATCATTATCCGATAAAATATTATAAATTAAGTAGGCACGTTATTTAAAAAAAAAAAAATAGATATAAAAAGCAAATTTAACTTATTCTTTAATCCATCTCAGCAAAAATCGCATTATAAATAAAACTGATACTTTCGCCTATACCAAATTCAAGTTGTTTTTTTGTTGCTATAAGTTCATCTTCTGTCAGCGCTCTTCCCATTTTTTCAAGAGCTTCATACTGCACATCTTCTTTGGTGATACAGTACATTATTTCTCTTCTTTCAATATTATTGGCTTCCATAATGTAGTTATTTTCCCCAGTAAAAATACAACTCTTTCGAATTTATTCCGGTCTCAGGATATTGAAAAATTCTCCTCAAAACCTCATTCCTTTCATATAAAAAAAAACCATTTTACACCCTTAAAACCATTACTTGGCACTCCTGTTTTTTAGCGGATTTTTATAAAATCCCGGCGAATATCCTCCAAAACCCTGCGTTTGAAAAGTCGCTTACTTTTCCCCTTTTTTTCATTATATCTTTACTTGTTCATTTCAGCATTACCCTCATGCCATTACAAGACTTAATAAAACTAATTACTAACTAAATCCATCAAAACAATGAAAAGTACCAGCGAAACCGGACACGCCAAAAATGTCGCCGGATTAAAAAAAATAATAGAGGAATGCCTATCTTTACAAAAAAACTACCAGCCTTCCAATTCAGCTATTACCCTCACTGCTCTTTCAAGTACAGCCAATGCTGCACAGGAAGCTATGGAGGCAGTAAGCAACACCAAACCAGTCTTCGATAACGCCATAGACGTGCGTAATGTCGAAGGCAACAACATGTCTGTCCTGATTACCCGTTCTATGGGTTCTTTAATCTCTTCAGGTGCATCAGAACAATCCATTGCAAATGTAAAAACCATCTACAACAAAATTAAAGGATACAGTAAAAAAGATAAAAACGGTCAACCCGAAACCCCACCCATCGAAACAGAAGATAAAACCATCATAGCCATTTCCATTTCACAGCAAAGTTTCGATATGCGTTTAGCCCATTTCGGCGACTTTATCGAAACCTTAAAAAACGAACCTAAATACCAGCCCAACGAGGCCGATTTAACAATTACTGCACTCGAAACAATGTACAATAATCTTAATACTTTAAATAAAATAGCAACGGATGTTTCTATCGTTTATAAAAATGCCATCATTGCAAGGAACAAAATTTTATACGCCCCCGGAACCGGCATTGTTGACCTTAGCAAAAAAGTAAAAGCTTATCTGCTTTCAGTTTTAGGCGCAACCGACCCCGTTTACAAGCGTATTAAAGCCATTCCTTTTAAAAAGTTGATTTAAACTCCAAACTCCTCTTCCCCCTCCCGTTTTGGAAAGCCATCGAAAAACACAAAATAATCCGGTGGCTTTCCCATTTTTAAAACCGTCTCCTCCCCAATTGATACAGCTTCGTAAGCCCTACCTAAAAAACCATTTACACAACTTATCGTACACTCTCCAATTAACTAAGTTAACACATTAACTAATTTTTAAAATGCTACTCCTTTTTTCCAACCACTACCTCTTCATTCACAACTTACACCTCGTTTTTTCTAACATATACCTCTGTTTTACCGATTGATATTTCTTTTTCTCCAACCACTACTTCTTCATTCACGATATACACCTCATTTTATCTAATATTTGTCTCATTTTTACAGATAGATACTTCTTTTTTCTCGACCGCTACCCTATTTTTCACAATCACTACTGCTCGTTTTTTAACCTCTACCTCTTTTTCCCGATTGCTACTTCATATCAGACAATTGCTATTTAATTTCCATCAAACTCTCCCAACAACTTTTGCATCTTTGCATGAAAACCAGCGCCCATTACCCCGCTGCTACCTCTTCCCTCCCGACCGATAATAATAAATTGATTTTTAAAAATACAATTTTTATTATAATTTAGCCAATGCAAAACGCATATAATAATACTCTAAATATCAATTTCAATGGTAACAGAACAACTAATCAATCCTCGCAGTATTGTAATTGTTGGTGCATCAAATGATATTACAAAACCCGGTGGAAAAGTAGTAAAAAATATTCTCGATGGAAACTTCAAAGGCAGTTTATATGCCGTTAACCCTAAGGAAGAAACCATACAAGGTATTAAAAGCTACCATACCGTTCATGAATTACCCCAAACCGATTTAGCCATAATAGCCATAGCCGCAAAATATTGCCTCGAAACAGTTCAAACTCTTGCTCACGAAAAGCAAACACGGGCATTTATCATCCTTTCGGCAGGATTTGCCGAGGAAAGCCCCGAAGGGGCAAAATTGGAAAAGGAAATTCTCAAAGTAATTAACGAAGTAAACGGTTCGCTTATCGGACCCAATTGCATCGGAGTGTTAAACAACAATTACAACGGTATTTTCACCTTGCCTATTCCCAAATTAGATACCCGAGGTGTTGATTTTATTACAGGTTCAGGGGCTACAGCCGTTTTCATCATTGAATCGGGAATGCCCAAAGGGCTTACCTTTTCAAGCATTTATTCCGTAGGGAACTCAGCACAAATGGGTGTTGAAGAAATTCTCGCCTGGCTCGACGAAAGTTTTGATCCCGCCACAAGCTCACGTGTAAAAATTCTCTATCTCGAAAGCATCAAAAAACCCGATTTATTATTAAAGCATGCGGCATCACTTATCCGTAAAGGATGCCGCATTGCTGCCATAAAATCCGGAAGTTCAGATGCCGGAAGCAGGGCTGCCTCTTCACACACAGGTGCTCTTGCCAGCTCCGATGTGGCTGTTGATGCCCTTTTTCGCAAAGCAGGCATCGTCCGTTGTTTCGGAAGAGAAGAACTTGTTACGGTAGCCTGTATTTTTATGCACCCTGTACTCACCGGTAAAAACATGGCAATCATCACCCATGCAGGTGGACCAGCTGTAATGCTTACCGATACATTGTCAAACGGTGGATTAGAAATTCCCCATCTGGAAAGCCCCGAATTGCTTGCAAAACTCTTTTCTGGCTCTTCGGTAGCCAACCCTATTGATTTTTTGGCAACAGGTACTGCTGCCCAGTTGGGCGAAATTATTGACCATGTTGATAAAAAACAGGATGCTATTGATGGTATGGCAGTAATTTTCGGAAGTCCCGGGCTTTTTAAAGTGTACGACGTGTACAAAACACTCGACGAAAAAATGAAAACTGCCCGCAAGCCCATTTTCCCCATACTCCCGTCAGTAGTAAATGTTAAAGATGAAATTGATTATTTTATTTCTTTGGGCAGATTATATTTCCCCGAAGAGGTTATTTTTGGAAATGCGCTAAGCAAGGTGTTCAGTACACCTGCTCCACAGCCTCCCGATATACCCGAAACCGGGATTGACCATACTGCAATCCGGCAGGTGATAGATAATGCAGGCGATGGTTACATTACACCAAGCGAAATTCAACGGCTATTAGATGCGGCAGGTATTCCGCGGGCTAAGGAAGCAGTTGTAAACAACGTGCACGACGCAGTTATACAGGCAGAAGCTATCGCGTTTCCGATTGTTATGAAAGTGGTGGGACCCATTCACAAATCCGATGTGGGAGGAGTAGCACTTAATATCAGGGATGCTGAAACAGTGGAAAAAGAATTTAACAGGATGATGAAAATTAAAGACGCCACTGCCGTTCTTTTGCAGCCCATGCTTAAAGGCACCGAGTTGTTTGCCGGAGCCAAATACGAATCCGGATTCGGGCATCTTATCCTTTGCGGCATAGGTGGAATTTTCATCGAAGTACTGAAAGACATAAGCGCAGGTTTGGTACCTATTGGTTACGACGAGGCTCAACAAATGCTCCGCAGACTTAAAAGCTATAAAATTATCCAGGGTGTCAGGGGGCAGCAAGGTGTCAGCGAAGAAAAATTTATACAGATTATCTGTCGGTTATCCGCATTGCTCCGGGCTGCACCCGAAATTATCGAACTCGATCTGAATCCATTGTTGGGGCAAGGAGAAATGCTGGTGGCAGTGGATGCCAGGATTTGTATTAAAAAGTACAACAACGGGAATTAAATAATTTTGTTAAACCTGAAACCCATACCCCATTGGAATTTAAATTAACCTCCGATTTTATTCCTACCGGAGATCAGCCGGATGCTATCAATCAGCTTACCGAGGGATTACAAAGAGGGGACAAAGCCCAGGTTTTGTTGGGGGCTACCGGGTCAGGTAAAACTTTTACCATAGCCAATGTAATAGCACAGCTTAATAAGCCTGCGTTAGTGTTAAGCCACAACAAAACCCTTGCCGCCCAACTCTATGGCGAATTCAGACAATTTTTTCCGCAAAATGCCGTAGAATATTTTGTATCGTACTACGATTATTATCAGCCGGAAGCCTATATCCCTTCCACCAACACCTATATAGAAAAAGACCTTTCAATAAACGATGAAATTGAAAAGTTACGGCTCAGCACATCGTCTTCTTTGCTGTCCGGTCGAAAGGATATAATAGTAGTTTCTTCTGTATCCTGTATTTATGGCATAGGTAATCCTGATGATTTCAGCGAAAATACCATCCGCCTATCAGTTGGTGATATTGTTAACAGGAATAAATTTCTTTTAAGCCTTGTAAACAGCTTGTATTCACGAAATGAAATTGAATTTCACAGAGGTACTTTTCGGGTGAAGGGCGATACTGTGGATATTTTTCCCGCCTATGCCGATATAGCTTACCGGATTTTCTTTTTTGGTGACGAGATAGAAAATATCGAATCCTTCGATCCGCTTACAGGTACTGCCCTTGAGGTTTTTCAATACCTGACCATCTACCCTGCCAACATTTTTGTTACTTCACAGGAGAAAATGAGGAATGCACTGCATAGCATTCAGAATGACCTTTTTAAACAATCAGAATATTTTAAAACTACCGGAAAGGCTTTCGAAGCAAAAAGGCTGGAAGATAGGGTAACGTATGATATTGAAATGATGCGCGAATTGGGCTATTGTTCGGGAATTGAAAACTATTCCAGGTATTTTGATGGAAGAGAGCCCGGATCGAGACCTTTCTGTTTGCTTGATTTTTTCCCTGACGATTTCCTGCTTGTGATTGACGAAAGCCATGTTACCATTCCGCAGTTGCGAGCCATGTACGGTGGTGATCGTTCACGCAAACAAA
>JALOCA010000041.1 GCA_023227965.1 Lentimicrobiaceae bacterium
AAACAGCATTAATAAGTCGAAAAGCATTCAAGTGATTATCAGGCCAACATTCTTTCGCCGGCATTTTTACTGCCCGAAAGGAATTATTAATTGTTAATAATCCGGAAATGCAATATTATGAAAAAAATATAAAATATCGCTTGCATAAGTAAATTATTTTATATAAATGCGCATTTTTTTTTAAAATAAAACACAATATAGATATGGTAAATAAAATGAGAAGATTAACTTTTTGAAGATTGAATAAAACGGTTAAAAATATTTTTATTTTCTACTACGGATGAATGGCTGTATGATAATAAAATTACGTTTTTTATAAAAGAAAGATTGCCCGTAGGGCATTCATTATTGATCTCCTGACGGAGAATCCGCCAGAAATAAAAAATCTTTTCTGTGAATATTAAAACCATAGCAGGCTATCATCAGTCAGACAGGAAACATGTTTTTACCCTGAACTTAGGTGAATAATAGCCTTTGCCCTGTACCAGACCAATAAAAAACAGCTTATAAACAATAAGCTGTTGATAGATAACATTGGGGTTGCCTGTAAAATTTCTTTTGGCTTTCTTATTTAGGAAATATTTCGGCCAATTTTTTTGCAAGCTCTGCACCGCGAAGCCCTTTGGCAAGAACTTTTCCTTGTGCATCAATAAGCACAGTAAAGGGAATTGAGCTCACCTTGTAATCTTTGGCAGCTTCCGAACTCCAAAAGCGCAGGTCGCTTACTTGTGTCCATTTAAGCGAAAGGTCTTTTATTCCTTTCAACCAGGCTGCCCGGTCTTTGTCTAACGAAACACCGTAAATCTCGAGTCCTTTGGAATGGTATTCCTTGTACAGCTTCACCATTTCCGGAGCTTCGTTGCGACAGGGACCGCACCACGCAGCCCAAAAATCAATCAGCACTACTTTTCCTCTAAAAGAAGAAAGAGCTACTTGTTTGCCGGCTGTATCGAGAAGCGAAATTTCAGGAGCAACAGTTCCAGGCAACAGAAAATTTTCTTTTTCCATTTTTTCGTGCAAACTCTTTACCATATCCATATTGGGGTATGTTTTTATAAGAACACTGTCAAGAAGTTGATAAATATCTCTGTTTTTCGACATGCTCAGCCTGTCGGTAAAAAGCAACCATGCAGGAGATGCAGGTTGTAAACGTATGAGTTCAGCCAGTTTTTTCTGATGTTTTTCGTAGGTTTGATTAATTTGTTTCTTAAAAACTTTGAGTATAGAATCGTTCTGTGACTCTTTCTTGTACTGGCGCATTATCCGGCTGATGCTGTCAATTTTCTGATCAAATGGATGCAATGCTATATTAGCATTATTATAGGTTTCCGAATGTATGGAACCGCTTATTTTGGTTTTATAACGCACATCTGAAACATCAGTTTCTATTTTTATCTTTTCGCCTGGTTGCACAATCAGCATCACGTATTGGTTTTGTGAAAAACGGATTTTGTAAAAACTTAATTTTTCCACTTTAATTGAAAAAGAGAATGAATTTTTCCCTTCTATTTTTGCCGAATCCAAAATAGCAACAGGTTTCGACAACGATTCAAGGTAAACTGTTTTAAATGTATTTTCCCCTTTTATTTTAGCGGTAACCTGAGCAAGTTTAGTTTTTTGTGCATATAACCCCACTGAAAATAAAATACATAAAAAAAGTGGTACTGAAATTTTTACAAAAGTCTTCATAATTTGTCTGTCTTATTAGTGAAAAAATTTTTAACAATGCAAATGTATTATTTTATACATCAAATTTTTCATAAATAGTGTTAATTAAGCTGTAAGCCGGCATTCCACCGTTCTGTTGAAAACTATTTTTTTCAGGTTTATGACATTGCTTATCAAAATTTATAATTTTGAATTATGAATTCATTTAAAGGAAACACAACTCCATCTGTAGGAAACCCTGCTGAAAGCAAAGCGCGTAAGACCCGCAATACCATATTTGTACCTACCAATTATGAGCATGGTAAGGTTCCGCCGCAAGCCATTGACCTCGAAGAAGCGGTGCTGGGTGCCATCATGCTCGAAAAAGATGCGTTAACCACAGTTATTGATATTCTTAAACCGGAAATTTTTTATAAAGAAGCACACCAGGAAATTTTTTCTGCCATACAACAACTATTTTCAAGTGCACAGCCAATTGACATTTTGACTGTAACCAACGAATTAAATTCGCTGGGGAATCTCGATCTGGTGGGCGGACCTTTTTATATCACTCAACTTACAGGCAGAATTGCATCGGCTGCTAACATTGAATACCATGCCCGTATTGTTCTGCAAAAGTTCATTCAACGGGAGTTGATAGGAATTTCAACCGAAATAGTAAAAGACGCCTTTGAAGATACTACCGATGTATTTGAATTACTCGACCGAGCTGAGCGCAACCTGTTTTCGGTGAGCGAGAACAACCTTAGGCGTAATTACGATACCATGCACAACCTGATACGTGAAGCTGTAAAGAAAATTGAAGCTGCACGCAATCAGGAAGGTCATTTAAGCGGTGTTCCCTCCGGTTTTTCAGAACTCGACCGTATAACTGCCGGCTGGCAACCTTCTGATTTGATAATAATCGCTGCCCGCCCGGGTATGGGAAAAACGGCTTTAGTTCTTTCAATGGCAAGGAATATAGCCGTGGAATACAAACGTCCTGTAGCCGTATTTTCACTTGAAATGTCATCTATACAATTGGTAACCCGCCTAATTTCAAGCGAAACACTGATTTCGTCAGAAAAACTCCGTAAAGGAATGCTCGAAAATTATGAATGGGAATATCTCAACCAAAAAATAGGCACACTGATAGACGCACCTCTGTTTATTGACGATACGCCCGCCCTGACCATTTTTGAACTTAGGGCAAAATGCAGGAGGCTGAAATCGCAGCACGACATAAAAATGATCATAATTGATTACCTGCAACTGATGTCAGCATCTTTGGATGGAAAAGGCAACCGCGAGCAGGAAATCAGCACCATCTCCCGTTCGCTCAAAGCGCTTGCCAAGGAGTTGGATGTACCGGTAATCGCCCTGTCGCAATTGAGCCGTGAAGTAGAAAAAAGGCAATCCAGTTCAAAAAAACCCATCCTGAGTGATTTACGCGAATCTGGTGCTATTGAACAGGATGCCGACGTAGTTGTTTTTATCTACCGCCCCGATTATTATAAACTGAGCGAAGAAGATGAAAAAGATGCCGCTGAAATCATCATTGCTAAGCACAGAAATGGTCCTCTTAAAGAAATTAAACTCCGGTTTATTTCCAATTTTGCTAAATTTGAGGATTATTCCTCCGGTTCAGTGCAGCCGTTGCAGGATGTTTATCCCAATACAGAATTTGGAAATGGAATAACCACCATTCAGCGATCCTCGAAAATGAATGACGAACCTCCATTCTGATAAAAAACACATACTAATATAGAAACCTATTCGTTTTACAGAGGTATGAAAAAAATCTTTTTCCTGCTGTTGCTATGGACGACGGGTATGCAATGTCCGGCTGCCTATCTGTTGATTCCTATGGATAATACACAAAAAAATCACCTGAAAGCCTACGGAATAGCCTATTGGATTATAAAACATGATGCCGAAGTAAGCTGGCTTCTCAACTATCGCGGAGGGAGTTTTATGTGTACTTACATCAAGGAAGTGGAAGCTGAATGCAGCATCCGCGGGGTAAGCTGCCAGGTAATAGCCGATGTACAGGCATCTGCTATCTTACAGGAAATTGCCGACCCCCAGGCAAATATGGATGAGGTAAAATTGGTGAAAGTGCCCAAAATTGCCGTGTATTCTCCAAAGAATAAACTCCCCTGGGATGATGCCGTAACCCTTGCGCTTACTTATGCCGAAATACCTTACGATGTTATTTACGACGAAGAAGTGATTAATGGTGTCTTACCCCTCTATGACTGGCTACATATGCACCACGAAGATTTTACAGGGCAGTATGGAAAATTCTGGCAGGCATTTAAAAATGCCGCATGGTATCGAGAAGATGTCAGATTATCGGAAGAAAATGCACACAAATTAAGTTTTCAGAAAGTATCGCAATGTAAGTTAGCAGTTGTCCAAAAAATCAGAGAATTTGTAATGGGTGGCGGTTACCTTTTTTCGATGTGTTCTGCACCCGACAGCTATGATGTTGCACTTTCTGCCAATGGCATAGATATTTGTGATGTAATGTTCGATGGCGACCCCGCCGATCCCGCCGCACAGCAAAAACTCAATTTTGCAGATTGTTTTGCTTTTACCGGATTTCATCTGATAACCAGTCCCAATGTTTACGAAATATCAGATATAGATGTTTCCGATACCCGACGGGTAAGCAAAGATGACGATTTTTTTACTCTATTCGAGTTTTCTGCCAAATGGGACCCTGTTCCCACCATGCTTTGTCAGGATCATGAACAGATAATCCACGGATTTATGGGGCAAACAACCGCTTTTAATAAAAAATTTGTCAAACCCGAAGTGCTTGTAATGGCAGAGAACAAAGCAGCAGGCGAAGCACGCTATATTCACGGAGAACTGGGAAAAGGAACCTGGACTTACCTCGGGGGACACGACCCGGAAGATTACCAGCACATGGTAGGCGACCCCCCTACCGACCTGAACCTGCATCCCAATTCACCGGGCTACCGGCTGATATTAAACAATGTTTTATTTCCTGCAGCGAAAAAGAAAAAACAGAAAACCTGACTTAGTTAACAGGACTCTCCCGTTTTCTTTCGTAAATACAAAAGCTGAAATGCAACCCTGTGGCATCGTCTATTTGCACTGCCCCTTTTTCTTTCAGTTGCCATTTTTCTTCCCTGATTTCCGGGAAAAAAGTGTCTGCATCAAAATCTTTATAAACCCATGTAATGTATAAACGGTCAGCCAGTGGCATAAACTGGTGGTAGATACTTCCTCCCCCAATGATAAAACTTTCTTCCTGCAGGTTGCATTTACTTACAGCATCTTCAATGGAGCTTGCCATAATACAGCCCCCGAAACAATCGTCAGGATTGTCGGAAATAATAATACTTCTGCGGTTAGGTAAAGGTTGTACAGGCAGCGACTCATAGGTTTTCTTCCCCATGATGACAGTTTTTCCGGAAGTAAGTTTTTTAAAATATTTTAAATCTGCCGAAAGATGCCAGAGAAGCTGGTTGTTTTTTCCTATGGCATAATTCTGAGCAATGGCTACAATAACTGAAAGCATATTTTTTAGTCTAAATTACTGTTTTTATTTCAATCACACTGCTATTGCCCCTTTAATATGCGGATGACACTGGTAATTTTCGAGGGTAAAATCTTCATAACTAAAATCGAAAAGAGAGTGTACTTCCGGATTTAGGTGCATAGCCGGTAAGGGATAGGGTGTGCGTGAAAGCTGCTGTTTCACCTGCTCAATATGGTTCATGTAAATATGGGCATCGCCGAGGGTATGTATAAAGTCGCCGGGCTGTAAACCGCAAACTTTTGCTACCATCAGGGTAAGTAATGCATACGATGCTATATTAAAAGGCACACCCAAAAAAATATCACAGCTTCGCTGGTACAACTGACAGGATAATTTCCCATCTGCAACATAAAACTGAAAAAGAAGATGACAGGGAGGCAAAGCCATTCTATCAATTTCACCAACATTCCAGGCGTTTACTATGTGTCGCCTCGAATCAGGATTTGTTTTTATAGAGTGTAATACCTGTTCTATCTGATCTATTACTCGTCCGTCTACGGCATGCCATGAACGCCACTGGTATCCATACACAGGTCCAAGTTCGCCCTGTGCATCCGCCCATTCGTCCCAGATAGTAACTTTATTGTCATTAAGGTATTTTACATTGGTTTCCCCTTTCAAAAACCAGAGCAGTTCATAAATAATTGAGCGCAGATGCAGTTTTTTTGTCGTCAGCACGGGAAATCCCTCCTGAAGATTAAATCGCATTTGGTATCCGAATACGCTGCGTGTACCCGTACCTGTACGATCACTTTTGTAAATGCCGTTTTCAAGTACGTGCGAAAGTAAATCAAGATATTGTTTCATTATAAACAAATAAAATTCACCAATGCTAATCCGTTAAAGATGGTGCAAAAATAACGATTTAAGGTTGGCAGTAATAAAAGTGGAACATTTTTAATGTTGAACCGATGCAAGCGCCGCAGGATCGTGTTTGTGTTTGAATAAAATAGCAAACAACACAGCAACTACAAGCGAGTAGATGGCAAAAGCCATCCAGATACCATGCCATTGTAATCCTTTAGAATTGGTAAAATAGGTATCTATCGCAATCCCGCTGATACGGCTTCCCAAAAAGGCGCCAAAGCCATTGGTCATCATCATAAAAAGTCCCTGTGAACTGGCTCGTATGCTTGGGTCGCTTTGCGTTTCCACAAACAAAGATCCCGAGATATTGAAAAAATCGAATGCCATACCGTAAATAATACACGATAGTATTATCATCCAAAGGCCTTCGGCAGGATCGCCGTAAGCAAACAATCCGAACCGAAGAACCCAGGCTACCATACTGAATAACATCACTTTTTTGATGCCAAACTTGCGAAGGAAAAACGGGATGGTAAGAATGAAAAGCGTTTCGGATATTTGGGAAATAGACATAATAATTGCCGGAAATTTCACGGCTATCAAATCTTTGTATTCCGGAATTTTGGCAAAATCGTGCAAAAAAGTATCGCCATAAGCATTGGTTAATTGTAGCGAAGCACCCAGTAACATGGCAAAAATGAAAAACATTGCCATTTTCACATCTTTAAACAACGAAAAGGCATTTAATCCTAAAGCACTTACAAAAGACTTTTTGTGTCCGTGTGCCAGCGGAGGGCATTTCGGCATGGTAAAAGCATATATTCCTAATAACAAAGAAGCAACAGACGCTACATAAAACTGTGCAGAAGTAGTTTCAAAACCAGACAGGCTGATTATCCACAGTGCGACTATAAAACCGATAGTTCCCCATACACGTACTGGAGGGTATTCGGTAATAATATTCATATTTTTATTTTTCATTGCAGTATAAGCTACTGTAATAGAAAGTGAAATGGTAGGCATGTAAAAAATCATGTTTACAAGCATTACCCAAAACATGGTGGACGGATCATTGACAAAAGGTACGCAGAACAGGATGGCTGCAGCTATGATGTGGAAGATTCCGTATAAGCGTTCGGCATTTATCCAACGGTCGGCAAGAATACCGGCTATGGCGGGCATAAACAGGGAGGCAATCCCCATGGTGGAAAAAATAGCCCCGAATTCGGTCCCCGACCATTGCTTGTTTTGAAACCAGTAAGCCCCTATCGTAAGCAGCCAGCTACCCCAGATAAAAAATTGGAGAAAATTCATTATTATCAATCTGTACTTCAAGATTCTCATAGCATATTTTTCGATTAATTTGTGTGTTTACCTTTATTGATTCCTTCGTTTGTTTATTTCATCTCTTATCAAAGACGCTTTTTCGTATTCCTCATTTTCTATACTGGTTTTTAAAAGTTTTTCCAGTTCTTCGAGGGTATGTTCTATAAAACCGTTATCGGCTTCTCCTTCATCTTTTTCGGTTTTGCCCTGCTGTGCTTCTTCTTCTATTACGATTCCGGCTTCTGTCAGTATTTTTTCGTAAGTATATATCGGGCAGTTGAAGCGGATAGCTAAGGCTACTGCATCAGAGGTGCGCGAATCAATTTCAATGGTACGCTTTCCGTCGAAACAGACGAGCCGGGCGAAAAATACTCCTTCATAAAACTTGTTGATTATAACTTCGTTGATAACAATGTTAAAGATTGTTGCAAAATTTTTAAAAAGATCGTGGGTTAAAGGACGCGTGGGCTTCATTTTTTCCAGTTCAATGGCTATTGCCTGTGCTTCAAACCCCCCGATAATTATCGGGAGACGCCTGTTGCCGTTAACCTCGCCAAGTATAAGTGCATAAGCACCCTGCTGACTTTGGCTGTACGACATCCCTTTTATTTCCAGTTTTATCTTTTCCATAGTTTTCTTTTGCCCGCCCCCAAACAGCTACAAACGAAATTATCGCAAACCTACATATTTTTTCCAAATCATATAATAACCCGTAAAAAAAAATAATACCGGATTGCATTACCGGTATTTTTTACCCTGCCCGCACTCCCCTGTTTCCCCCGGGAAATAGTCAAGCCCTACTCATTGCGCTTTTTAAAGTAAAAAATACAATTATTTTAATCAATGCGCTAAATAACATACATTTAACATATAGTTATTCCCAAATGGCATCAAATAAAACGTTTTTGTATTACGTTAAAAACACAAATTACTCAGCCTAAAATGTCTTCAGATGTGTTTAAAATATTTCACTATTGTCTGGTAAATTTATATATCATCCCTTACGGGATTTAAGTTGATTTATAACCAATATTTTGTCTTATGGGGCGGTTTCGTTAGAAACCTGAATAAAATTAGCCTCATCTATTTACAAATCCCGTATGGGACATTATATATCAATAGTTTCATAGTGAATAAACAGTCTTTAACGTACAACATTTTTCTATTTATGCTGAAAATTTATCAACGTGAAGCTTTAAAATGTATATTTGCAAATAGGGGCGTATACAGGATGTAGCCCAATTTTTTACTAAAAATAATATTACAATAGATATATGATTGGTAAAATTTTTTACATATATAATTGTCTTATATCTATATTTATATTTTTTCAAAATCTTCATTTGTTTCATTTTATTAAAACAGTTTTCTCATTAGTTTATAAAAGACAATATACATTTTTTGATATTACTTCAAATTTTTATATTTTATCGGGTAATATAATTTTAATTAAGGTTTAATATTTCTTGCATGTATTTTTTTAAAAATAACAGAGATAGACAAATTTCTAAAATATTATTTATAAATAATATTTTAATTTCATTTTTTCTTACCATTATTATAGGTTATTTTTGGACAAAACAACAACAGAAACAATTTGCTGCCGATTCAAAAAAAGTCAGAAATGATTATATAAATTTCCAAAAACATATTATTAAAAATGAAACGGAAAAAGTTGTTGATTATATTCAGTATAACAAAAAGATAACCATTCAGAAACTTAGAATTTCTCTTTATGAAAAAGTAAATGAAGCCTATACTTTGGCTGATAGAATTTATCAACAATACAAAGGCATTAAATCTGATGCAGAAATAAAAGAAATGATAAAGAATTCCATGGAAGGTTTATTTTCTAATAGAAAATACAGACATTTTTATATTTATACCCTTAATGGGGTTCAGGTAATGAACTCTTCCCAACCACAGTTTAACGGTAAAAACCAAATCCATTTCATAGATAATTCAAATAATAAAGTTATTCAAAACGAATTAGATTTTTTGCAGAAGCATTCTGAAGGGAGTATTGATTATCAATTAAGCCCGAATAAAATCAACTGGGAAACCCCTATATCGAAAATTGCCTATGTAAAAAAATTCGCACCCTTCGCATGGTATATTGGTACCAGGGAATACCTGACCGATTATAAAAAAGAGGTACAGAATGATATTTTAAACAGAATCAAATCTATTCGCTTCAATAACAACGGGTATGTTTTCGTGAATACAGTAAATGGCTTCTCTTTAATTAAAGGAGGAGAACGTAATGTTCCTCCTATAAATATTTTGCAACAGTCTGACAGCAACTGGATAAACATTTTTAATCAGCAGTTACAACAGGCAAAAAACAAAGAAGGCGGATACATTGTTTACAACTGGAAAGAAAAAGGATATACCCATTATTCAAAAAAAATTACTTTCATCAAATCTGTCCCCGAATGGAATTGGATTATCGGTGCTGGAGTAAATCTTGATGCTCTTGAGAAAAATATCACTTTACAAAAAAAAGATATTGAAGCAAAAATACAAATTAATATCTTTAAAATTATTGGAATATTATTTATTTCGCTGATAATAAGTTTTATTTTAGCAAGAGGGCTTTCCCAACGCATCAAAAATAATTTTAATGCGTTCAACCTTTTTTTCGAAAAAGCCGCAAAGGATTTTACTATGATTTCTATTAAAGATTTGCATTTCCGTGAATTTAAAAATCTGGCTGCTTCCGCAAACCAAATGATAGAAGAAAGAGCAAAAATTAATGAAGAACTTATGCAGAAGCACCAACTTTTGACAGAAGCGAAAGAAAAAGCCGAAGATGCTGACAAGCTGAAAACAGCTTTTCTGGCAAATATGAGCCATGAAATACGTACTCCTATGAATGCCATCATTGGATTTTCTTCACTTCTGGCTGAACCGGATTTAACTAAGGAAGATAGATTAAGCTATATTGACAAAATTAATAAATCGGGTGAATCATTGATGAACCTCATCAATGATATTATTGATACTGCCAAAATTGAATCTGGACAATTAAAAATTCACAAATCGGATTGTGCTATAAACGAATTAATGTTAGAATTAAAACATCTTTATTCTGAATTGATTTACAATGAGAATAAAAATATTGAATTAATCATTTCCGTTCAGGAAGGCTTAGAAAACTGTATTCTTTTTACAGATGCATTACGCTTAAAACAAGTTTTTATCAACCTGATAAATAATGCCTTAAAATTTACACATGATGGATACATCGAATTAGGTTATAATAAAATAAGCGACACCCTGCTGCAATTTTATGTGAAAGATACCGGTATAGGGATTGAAAACGAACATCTTAAAATTATTTTTGATCGGTTTAGGCAAATAGATGGTAGCCATACTCGGAAATTTGGAGGTAATGGATTAGGATTATCCATAAGTAGAAATATTATTGAGTTACTCGGCGGAAAAATCTGGGTTACTTCCATACCCGGTTTAGGCTCTACTTTCTTTTTTACACATCCTCTATAATTTATTTAATCTTCAATAAATAAATTGCCTTACTTTTACTAAATGATCCCGATAAATTATTAGAATTTCATTCTGCATACTATCAGTAAAAACAAGATTTACAGTTTACACGAACCACAAACATCCTGAATTGAACCTATCATTGGACACTTGAAAACCGACTGCCATATGATGAAAAATTATTTGAAAAGCACTACCAAATTAACACTTTAATGGCTGCCATTGCACTTAATTTTAAAAAATTACTTCGCAAAGATGAATGCAATTTCCTTTTGTACTTTTTTGAAATTATACTTTTAGAGCTTTTAGCATTCAGCAAGTTGAAATTAAAATAAAAGCAATGAGATTGTTTTTGTGAATTGAATACATTTTGGGGGCAACAAGCCCTATAACCCCAAAATCCTAATTCATAGCCTCTAACTAATAAACCTCACCGCCATTGCCTTAAAGCTAATGGTGCATTGCATCCCGGTATCTAAGTGAAGCTGTTCCACCGATTCACGGGTGATGAGCACGGCAAACACTATGCCTTGGGTATCCACCAGCACTTCTATGCCGCGCATGGTGGGTATGAGTTCGAGGATGGTTCCGGGCAGGTTGTTCCTGGCGCTGCTTTCCGCCTCATGTAGCATCAGCACGATGTCTTCGGCGGGTATCATCACAAAACCTTCGCCCGACACGCCGTTATCGCCCATTTCAATGGTGATGTTATTCGATAACGTAGCAAGACAGGTATTCTTCTCTTCATTCCTTACGGCAACAGCAGGGAAGAAATTCTTTATCCCGGCAAAGCGGGCAATAAAATCCGTCTTGGGATGATGGAACACCTCTTCAGGAGTTCCTGTTTGCAGTATCTGTCCTTTATCCATCACCGCCAGCCGGTTTCCCAGCGAAATGGCTTCCTCATAGTCGTGGGTAACGTGCATGATCGTTTGTCCGTTGCGGTTAAGCTTACGCAAAAGGCTACGCAGTTCCGAGCGCAACTGAACATCGAGGGACGAAAGCGGTTCGTCTAATAAAAGGATGTCGGGACGCAAGGCAAGGGTTCGCGCCAGCGCCACCCGTTGCAGTTCGCCACCCGATAACGTGGCAGGACTGCGGTGCAACAGTTGCGAAATGCCCATCATCTCCGCCAATTCCCCGGTCTTTTCGCAGATTTCCTGCTTAGGTAGTCCTTCCGTTTTTAACGTGTAGGCTATATTTTCTTTTACCGAAAGGTGCGGAAACACGGCATAATCCTGAAACACCAGCCCGACTTTGCGTTTTTGTATCTTCTCGTTGGTGATATCCCTTTCGTTCAGGATAATCTTGCCTTTATCCGGATGAACCAGCCCGGCAACAATCTCAAGCAGCAACGATTTTCCCGCCCCCGACTCCCCAAGCAGTATAAAATACTCACCCGGCTCCACCGATAAGGTTATTCCCGAAAGCGAAAAGCCTTCATACTCTTTTTCTATGTTTTCCAGGTGTAGCATTTTTTAAATTTTTTAATTGGTTAATGTGCTAATTAGCTAATTATACGAATCAAGAATTAAAACCTTCTCTGTGCAGCTCTGTGTTTCCTCTGTGCAGCTCTGTGAAATAAAATGTTAAATTACACAGAGAACCACTGAGAATTCACGGAGAATCACGGAGTTTACAATTTATATCTTTTATTCCTGTCTTCAGTAATATTCTATTAAAATTAATGTAGCCAAGCCAGGAGACCTTCTTTTTTTGGTTAAATTAATCATGCGAATCAAAGGTTGAAACCTTCTCTGTGCAACTCTGTGAAATAAAATGTTAAATTACACAGAGAACCACTAAGTCCCGATAACTATCGGGATCACGGAGAACCACGGAGTTTATTATTTATATTTTTATAAATCATAGAAACAGTAATTTGTCTTTCGACTCTTAATCCTGCATTGATTTGCATTAATTATAGATTAGCATCATTTCATCTTCAAATCAGCACATTTTCAAATTTTCAAATCAACTTATTTTCAAATTAGCTCATTACCGAATTATCCCATTAGCTAATTCTTTTTCTCCTTCGCCAGGCTTCTCAAAAGGATAAAAAACACCAGTGATACCATTATAAAAATTACCGATACCGGCCGGGCATATTTCAGTCCGAAAGCGCCAAAACGTTCAAAAATAAGTACGGAAGTAACCATCGGATGATAGGCAATGATTACCACGGCGCCAAATTCGCTCATTCCCCTTGCAAACATCATGATCAGTCCGGAAATGATGCTTCGCCATGCCAGTGGCAGGGAGATGGTGAAAAATACCCTTAACGGGGAAGCTCCCAGGGTAAGGGCTGCCTTTTCCAGACGTTCGGGAACGGCAGCAAAACCGTCGCGGGCCGCATTGAGCAGAAACGGAAGACTAACAAAAGCCATAGCAACGGCTATCCCCAGCGGATGTCCGACGAAATCGAGTCCTGCCACCGAAGCAAGTTTTCCCAATGGTGAACTCCTCGAAACAAATCCCAGGATAGCAATACCGGCAGCCGAATGAGGAATCACAATGGGTAAATCCACTATGCCGGAGACCAGCCGCTTCATGGGAAAATTCCTGCGGGCAAGCAGATAAGCCAGGGGAATAGCTCCCAGGGCAAATACCACCGTCGCCAGCATGGAAGTCCATAAGGTAAGGAAAATACTATCGGTAACCTCCTTGTCGCGGGTAGTTTCCACCACATCCTGCAAAGGCGTTGCCAGGAACATCCCTGCCAAAGGCGCAAGGACAAAAAGCAACACCATCCCGCCAAGGAGCATAAAAACCCAATGCATCGTATCTTTTCTGTATATCCTCACCGGGTTTGTTATTTTTAGTTAAACTTCAGATTATTCCTGCAAGGCTATTTCGTAAACACATTTACCCTTGCAGTGGATTTGAACAATTTATGTATCCAGCCTTCTTTTTCGGCTTTCCGTACGATAGCTTCTGCCTGGCGTATCAACGATTGGCGATATACCGAATCCTGCACGTAGATATTCATTGCCTTGATAAAATGTCCGAGGGAGCGCTCCATATAGAAAAAACTTTCTGCCACAGGCTTAAGTCCGTAATCCGGTGCCTTTTTCAAGGCTCTGTAGGCTTTTCTTTGTATCAACAATTCGTCGTGCAACAAACTGCTAAGCTCATAATAGCATCCTTTTTCGAGCGATGGTTCTATAAATATAGCCATACCTTCCGGTTTCAACACCCTTGCACATTCTTTTATGGCATCATTAAAATGCCCTTCGGGAACATGGTGAAGACTCGACATAAACAAAACGGCATCTGCATAATCATCCGGAAAAGGCATCTGCTGAGCCATGCCTTCGATGTATTTCTCGTTTCCTACTTTTGGAAATGCCATAGCCTGAACAATAAGTTCCGGGATGTCCACCCCGGTAACATCTGCGCCATGAGTAGCAAGCCAGCGGACCAAATCGCCTATGCCACAGCCAATATCAACAATCGTTTTGCCGGCAGGCTGCAACCATTGCAGAACAACATCCTTTTCAGAAGCAGCAAAAACATAATCATAATTCATGGAAAAAAAATTAATTCCCAAAATTAAAGAAAATATCGGTACGCTTATTTCAATAAATCGAAACGAATTTCGGTAATTGCTTTCACAGCCCTGTCGGAGAAGAAATCGGCGGCAGGAAAGATAGAAAAGCGTCCTCCGTCGGCATTTTTGCCTTTATCTACCAGCATAAACTCGGCCTGATCGTTGCGATTCATCAGTTCGCTGAATGTGCAGGCACAGCGGTAGCCATCCTTTCCTGCAAAGACAAAAATCCCTTTTTGCAGGTTTTCGCGGGTTACCGGAAAATACTTAGCGGCAACGTCCTTGAGCTTAACTCCGGTAAACGGCGTTACGGAATGTATGCCTTTGCCACGACCGTAAAATATGGTCGGATAGGTATTCATGCATAAACCAGCAGGCAGTTGCTTAATCGCACCTTCTTTTTTATCGCCGTTAAGGATAGAAAATTCCGGGGATGAGAATGGATTCATTTCACGCTCCACTTTATAGGAAGCATTCAATGAATGAATGGTAATTTTGGTTGGGTTAGAAATGTTGCGTTCAGTAATCAGGTCGCCGACAACAATAAGACGGCTTTCGGCCGGTAAGGGCCATAAATCCTTGGTTTTGCTGGGCACAATATGCATCACCTTGTTGGCGATAATGATTTCGTGCCGGTGGATGGGATAGTAAATCTCACCCCAACTGATCACCACCGATTCGCCTTTATTGTTCGACACTTCCACGTACAGGTCGATAATTGGTGAAAACTCGGCTTTGTTTTTCTTGGCAAGGATAAATTTATTTAAAATGTCGTAGAGCGAATAACCATCGTAGCGGTAAGCGCCAACAAAACTGTCCTTTCCATCATTCAGCACGGTTTCCTTTACGATGACCGAGCGCACCGGAAGCGTGGAAAGTTGTAGCGTTCCGGGATTGGAAATCTCGCCGGTAACTTCTATGCTGGTAGCACCCGGAAGGGTAATAGTTTCGGCATCATCATAAAAATCGTTGGTGGCAGTTTGGGCAAATGTTCCGCAACAAGCGGTAAAAATGGCAAATAATAAAGCTAAAATCTTTTTCATAAATTGGATTTTTTAAAATTTATAGGATATTTCTCCGGTAATTAGCCTGCCGGGACAAATCTCACTCTTGTTGTTGTAATATTTTTCGTCAAAGATATTCTGAATGTTCAAAGTCAAGCCAAACTTATTATAAAAAGTTTTGGAAACCTTTGCATCCATCGTGAAAACGGAAGGATATTCATACCTGAAAAGATATTTGTCGTCGAATCCGTTTTTATCGTTTATCCACATTTGCCCGGTATATTTTGCCAGGATGCTGAAGCTTGCAAACCCGGGTGTAAAGTTTACCCCGCCGGAAACCAGATGGTCGGGAACATCGGTCAGGTATTTGCCGTCCAGATTGGCATCTACTGCCGGATCATTTATCTTGTAATCTTTTATTTTTGGATGAGTGTAAGCATAATTGGCAAAGACATTAAAAATGGTATTAAGTGTAAAATTGGCACTGCATTCCAGTCCGTAAATTTCCACCTTGCTGATGTTGTCGCGTTTCATCACAGGCACTTTTCCGGTAGGCATATCCACCGAATCGCCGGTACTGATGTAATACATAAAATCTGTACCGATGCTGTAATAGCCAGTAAGTTCTATACGTAATTTATTCCAGAAGGTAACATCCCCTCCTATTTCAAAATTATCCAGGTATTCAGGCTTCAATGAGGGATTGGCAACTTTAAAACCGCCACTCATTTTGCCAGAACGGCACATATCATCAAGTATGGAGGGGCGAAAACCTTTGGCATAGGATACATACAAACGATAATTATCGTTAAAGCGGTATTGTACCGAAAGCTTGGGGCTGAAAGCCGTCCAGCTTTCGTCTTTCATATCCGGGACCTGGTAATAAGAAATATATTTCAAAGCATACGACGGATTTTCAATGGTAAATTTTCCATCATGGAAACCCGCATAGTCGTAACGTAAGCCTGCAACAATCTTCATCCTTTGTTTTAATAACAGAATTTCATCCTGGGCATACAAGGCAGCAAAATCCATGGTTCCGTCATTATTCACCTTGTCGGTGGAAGTGTAATACACGTCGGAAGCGTCAACCGCACCTTGTTTCAATTCCATGCCGGCAATCACATTGTGTATTTCTCCGAACTTGTGCGAAGCATTGGCAAACAATCCCATATCGCTGCGCTTAGAAAGAACTTCCACGTAGTTGTAACGATTGTCGCTCAAGTAATCGCTTACCTTTTCGTAATTTTCCCTTTGATAGAAAAATCCAGCCTGCACATCATATTCTTTCAATTTTGCATTGTAGGCTGCATTTGCCTTCCATGTTTCCTGGCTGGTATAATTTCCGTTTTCCTGATAAACTTTTTCGCCGGCTCCGTGATAGTCGTTGTAATAATTAATGCTGGCGATAACATTCTGGTTTTTCGAAATATCGTAACCAATTTTCGCACCGGCTGACGCTTCTTTAAGGTTAGATTTACGGACATATTGTGTAATATCAGCTGGCGCCTGCGTAATGTAACCATCACTCTGGCGGGCAAAACTGTTAAGGCTCCAAAAGAATTTGCTGTCTTGGGGTTTTCCTGCAAGATATATTTTTCCACCTAAGGTATTGAAAGTTCCGTAATCCATGGATATTCTTCCGGAAAACGGTTCCACAGGCTTTTTACTAATAATATTGATAACGCCACCCATCGCATTGCCTCCGTAAAGAGAGGAGGCGGGGCCTTTTGCCACTTCTATCCTTTCGACATTATCTGTATTGATTTGGTTCCAATTAACGGTACCCCCATCGGTTTTATTCACAGGAATGCCATCCACAAGTATCAGCGTCCTTGCCTGATCTTTACCACTCAGTCCCCGCATGGTAATGGTTGCCTTGCTTGAGAAAATCCCGAAAGGACGATTTACGTTGATACCTGAAACGTATTCGAGTGCATCGTCAATGGTTTGCATTGGAATGGATTGCAACTGCCTTGGGGTAAGCACATTGATACGGTTAGGAACATTTTTAAGCTGGTTTTCGGTACGGGTTCCGGTGATCACCACTTCGTCGGCAAGGACTTTTTGAGGACTAAGCTGTATTACAATATTTTTTATCTGATTTTTCTCCAGAACAACCGTTTTTATCTCTTTTTGATAACCAATGAAACTGATTTCGAGTTTATATATTCCTGCATCGAGGTTCTTCAAAATGAATTCGCCTTTGCTATCGGTAGTTACACCTTTGCCTTTCAGATAAACGACATTGGCTCCCGTAAGGCTTTCGCCACTCTGGGCATCAGTAACTTTCCCTTTGACCACACCCTGTGCCTGAATATTTGCAGCAAACAGGAAAGAAATGATGGTGATGAGTAAAACTTTGAATCGCATATCTCTTTATTTTTGAACTTTAATAGCAAAAGTAATTTTCCCGTTTGCCTGGGTGTCGGCTTGCAGAACTTTTATCAGCCCGATTTTCCCGGAAATGGTTTTGAAAGGAAAAATGGTTCCTGCAATAGCGTACTTATATTTTCTTCGTCCCCAAAATTCGTTATAGGCTTTTATTAGCAGACTATCGTTTTCGGCAGCATCAAACTGTTCTGCTGTAATTTTGGTTACGTAATCGTATTTTGTATAGTTTTTGGGTTGCCAGGAATTTATTTCAGGATAATAATCCGGGGCATCCTGATCGCCAGGAGAGGAAAAAGTGGGAGACGGACCTGTGCCATCGGTAAAATAATAAATCAGCAAATCCACCTTGGATTGATTGGCAGTGGCATCCGGGGTAGAATATACCGTACCGTCGTCCATTTTCAGGAAATGACCATAGGTTGAATTTCCCTGATATCCCATGATAACCGACGGCAGGTTTATGATATTTCCGTAGTGGGTTAAGGAATCTTTTACAACGTTTAAGGTGATAGAAGCCGTTTTGCGGTCGGCATTCATGATGCGAAACGACCAGATTTCGTTTTCAAAATTATTTTTATAAAAAGTAATCACAGTATCTAATTCATCCTTGTAAAATCCAAAGTCGAGCATAGTAACGGTATCTTCGCTACTTCGAACTTCGATTACCAGATTGGTAATTTTAGCACCTCCACCCAGCATATGAATTCCGAACTTCATGGGCATCCCTTCTCCTACTACCGCACCATCTTTTGTAAGGGTGGTATCGTCCTGAATAAAGGAAATCGCTGGTATTTTATCTGTGGAATTTTCCTTGGAGCAGGAAAATAAAAAAGGCAATGCCCCTGCAAGCAGGAGCATTACGTACAAGGATAATTTATTCATTTTAAATTACTTTTGAATTTTTACTGTCATCCCTAATGAGCCGTCAGTATGGGTTATTACATTAAGAACTTTCAGTAATCCGTATTTCCCACCAGCGGTTTTAAATGCCCATACTTCACCTGCTTTGAGGTTTTTGGCTTTTTTAAATTGATTTGATGGGTCGTATGATTGAAGTATTAATTCATCATTGGTAATGGCATCAAACTGAACGGCAGTAAGTGTTGTTTTTACAAAATAAGTAACATTTTTAACGTCATAATTATCAGGAGCAGTACCTCCGGTAAAAATGCCGGTTATGTTTGAACCGGGAGCTGCAAGAGTAGTAAAATTGTTATGAGTAGAAAAAGTAGAATCTTCATAAAAACAGAACATGTCTATTTTAGCCTGATTTTCGAAAGCATCTGACTGAAAATAAGTAGTTCCATCGCTGGTAGAGAAGAAACTTGGTTTAGTAGTATTGGCTTGTGCACCAAGAACCACTGTATTGTAAGTAGTTATTTCTGTGCTGGGGCGAGATAAAACGATACTGGCTTCCGTTACTTTACCGGCAGCATCAGTTACAATAAATGTCCAGGTTTCGCTGGCTGAAGCACTTTTAATGATATTGAAATCCATAGAATATTGTAAAGCATTAAAAGTAGAATCAAGCATTAACTGATTATCGGCTTTCAAAACAAATTTTACAAGGTTGTCACTTCCATTGCTGATAGCCTGAACTCCAACTGTAACAGTGTCGTTATAATCTACTGTTGCGTTAGCCGAAGTGTAACCTGTAGTGGTTTTAAAACTCAGTGTTGGAGCGTCTTTGTCATCATCTTTTGAGCAGGATGCAAAGAACATGCCTGCAGATACAAGCATCACAAATGCAAAAATTAAGTGTTTCTTCATACGTTTAACTGTTTGATTAATAATTATTAAAATATTTAATTTATTGTTAAAATCTTCATTTCGTTATGAATAATTATTCATAACGTTGGCAAAAGTAATAGCTTTTTTAACAAAAGAAAAAGAAAATTCAGATTATTGATTACCGGTAGCGAATTTTTTTAGTTCAGCAGGGAGTTTCTCGTAACCCGTGGACTGCAACGGGATCACCGAAGGCTGACCGCACTGTTGCATAATTTTCATGCCTTTGTTTTTATCGAGCATAAATTTTACAAAGGCTTCCGCAGCAGCTCTGTTTGGAGCATTTTTCAAAATTGTCAGTCCGTAAATCATGGCTTCTCCGTTCTGAATTACCTTTTCGCCAGGTTTATCCCCGTTGATTTTCACATTTACCGTGGAATAAAACTTATTGAAAGCTGGATTTTTCAGATTAATATTGTCGGGCAACGCAAGATATTTCAGCCCATGCTGGATAGCAATAGACTTATAAATAAAAATATAATCTACCGATTGAGTTTCGAGCAAAGCCAAAAGGTCCACTTCCTTCGGACGCATCATGTTATTGTTTTTTGCCAGCAGCTTTCCGGCAAGACCAGTTTTTTTGTAATATTTTTCAGCTAATTTGCAGGTCAGAACCGTGCGATAGCCACAGGGGTCGCTGTTGGGGTCTGCCCTACCGACCAGCACATCTTTTTTCAGAAGAATATCGTACCAGTTGTTACGGGTAATTTTATCCGCATATTTCGACTGAAGGGTGTAAACAATCGCCATTTCGTTGCTGGCAAAACGGATGTTCCAGTCGGCATATTTCGGAATAAGCATTTTATCTATCACCTGGTAATCGGCGGAAGCGAGAATGTCGCATTCACGATTCAAATCGGTGATCTTACGTGCAGAAGCTACACTTCCTGCTGCCTCGGCTTTAACATTTACATTGGGATATTCTTTATTGAAAGCTTCAATCATCTTTTTCATGGGAACCGCCAGACTCCCGGCATGAAAAATAACCAGATCGCCGGAGATCTTCGGCTTTTGCGGAAAAGCCAACAAAAAAGAGAAAAGTATAAGCGAAAGCAGAGTAATTTTTCTCATCATTTTCTGAATTTTTATAAACCGGATGGAACATCCCCCTGTTTCAATCTTTTCTTCAAACGTATGATTACCTGGTTAACCGCCTCCTGAAATTCCTGATGAAACTGTTCGTAATTCTCCACAAAGCGTTTTCCTTCTTCCGTAAGAGTGGTTGTACCGCCGTGGGCTCCGCCCCTTTGCTTTTCGATAAGACAAAAGCCAAGAATTTCTTCGGCATTTCGCATGTCGCCCCAGGCTTTGCGATAGCTGATTCCTAACTTTTCCGCGGCAGCGACAAGCGAACCATTGGCATCAATGGCTTGCAAAAGTTGCCATTTTTCGTCATCCAGCACACTTTCCCCACCTTCGGCATTGATCCAGATGCGGTAGTTTACACGGACGTTAGAATACTTGTTGAATTTTTCCGGAAGCTCGTCCATACTCAATAATCTTATTTATACCTGCAAAGATACGCAGCATCGCCCGGAATTTTCAGTTTAAATTTACTGTCCTTGGCAACAATAAAAGTATCAAAAGGACGGTAGGTTTTCCATTCTTTTTCATTGGGAAGCAAAACCGTCATCTCCCCGGAAATCACGGTCATGTATTCGATGGTGGAAGTGCCGAATTCGTATTCACCGGCAGCCATTACGCCTACGGTTGCAGGACAGTCTGTTGTTGCAAAAGCGATGGATTTTACATTTCCATCGAAATATTCGTTGGATTTAAACATGATTCAAAGTTTTAAAATAATTATGCAAACTTAGATTAAAGGGGGAAAGTATCCAAATGGAAAATTCCTTGATATCCGGGTGGTGTGAAGTTTGCGATTTCGCATAAACAAACTGTAGTTTTTAACTACAATTCCAACTTTTGTTGTCAGATACAATCTGACTTTTATTCAGTGCAAAGTTAAAAACTTCGTACCACAGAATTTAAAGTATTATACTACAAACCATTCCCCGGCAACTCTTCACCAGGTCATCCGGATGAATTTTTAGTTGCAGTCCTCGCATACCGGCACTTACATAAATGAAATTGTACTGCCGGCAACTCTCGTGAATAAAAGTTGGGTAGTTTTTTTTCATCCCAATGGGTGAACATCCGCCACGGATATAACCGGTAATGCCCAAAAGTTCTTTCATATGTACCATTGCCACACTCTTGTTGTTGCTGACTTTTGCCAGGGCTTTCAGGTTCAGTTCCGCCCCGCCGGGAATCACTGCCACAATAATGCCCGTTTTATCGCCAAGGAGCACCAGCGTTTTAAATACAAGGTTAACACCTTCCCCTATTTTAGCGGCGGCAGAAGTTGCGCTCAGGTCATCTTCGTCCACCTCGTATTCTTTTAATTCATAAGATATGCCCTGCTTGTCCAATATCCGGGCTGCATTGGTTTTGTGCATAATACATCCGCTTTACATTAACGACTTATTGCATCTTTCAGCGTTTGTCGCAAAATGCGTACTTCCATTTCCAGTTCCCTGATTCGTTCCCGGGCTTGTTCATTGTTGTTCGGTTCAGTCTGAACCGGCTCGGTATAAGGAAGTTTTTCTGCAATTTCACGAAAAAAGTTGTATTGCAGTATTTCCGAAATCTCGAGTAACCGATGTACATGCAACGTTGGACGCTTTAACATGCCATGCACAGAAGCCTGGTTAAGATTTAGCTTGCGGGCTAAGCCAGATCCCGACATATGCTTGCGGTTTAATTCTCTTATTACCATTGGGACTACCTGAATTGTTTCCATAAAATTGTTTTTTTATACTTTTTACTAAGATATCTTTGTCAAAGATAAAAATATTTTTATTTATAACAAATATAGCTCTGTTTTTTACATAAATATCTCTATTCATTACTTAACTGATTTTATTTTTTACATATTTAATTTTGTTATTAATCATATTAATTCTATTTCATATAGATTTTTTATTGTTTTTTACCATTATAATTTTGTATATATCAAAACTATTTCTGTATTTTACCAATTTTCATATCTTTGGCACTTAAATTTTTGTCGCAGGCGTAAGATACAATCTGGCTTTTATACCAAAATAAAGTTTAGGCTGTTAAATAGGGTTTATAGGTCTTTAAATCTCTTTCGGATCACATTACAAACTAAAATCAAACAACAGTCGAATCTATACTTTGGTTACAAAACACAAATCGGGAACATCGTTCAGCTTTTTCTCAAAAAATTATCCACGGACACACCCCCTGTCGTTCGATACCATCGGTCAGATTTTACAAAAAGAGGGCTCCGTTATTCTTCCTTTGGATAACGAATATGTGTACAAAAACAGAGCAGGAATGAAGAATTTATTGGCGCTTGAAATCAATTTGATGCAATTATTTAGTTTTTAAATAAAGATTAACAACGCATTCTTTTGGTTACATGCAACTTACAAATAAATAAAAAAAATAATATTTTTTTAAAATTTATCATTTCGTTAACTATAAATAATTTATATTTGCAGCATTATTAATATTACACATTTAAAATAATGAAAAAAGAAGGAAAAGTAAAATTTTTTAACGAATCCAAAGGTTATGGATTCATTATGGACATTGCCTCTGAAAAAGAGTATTTCGTACATGCTTCCGGTTTAATTGACCGTATTAAAGAAGACGATGAAGTAACTTTTGATCTTCAAGAAGGCAAAAAAGGATTAAATGCAGTAAATGTAAAATTAGCATAGCATAAATTATATTTAAAGTTATTTTAATCACAAGCCCCGATTTATCGGGGCTTTTTTTTAGTTGACTACACATAATAAAACTCATATATTTATTTTTTATTTAGTTAAGCAGATTATTTCGTAAAGAACCGGCTAATTATTTTTTTTCAAAACCCTTTTGCCGGATGGGTAATCTGTAGTAATTTTGAGCACATTTTAAATACTAATTTTAATAACTAAAAAAGATATGGCAAAAAGAACTATCGTAACGATGCCCGGCGATGGCATCGGAAAAATTGTACTGGAACAGGCAATCCGTGTATTGGATGCAGCCGGTTTTGAAGCGGAATATGTTCACGGCAATATTGGCTGGGAATTTTGGTGCAAAGAAGGGAATCCTTTTCCCGACCGTACCATTGAATTATTAAAAAAACACAAAATTGCCCTCTTCGGCGCAATTACTTCCAAACCCAAGGACAAGGCTGCTGCTGAACTGGCTCCTGAATTGCAGGATAAAGGGTTTGTTTATTACAGTCCCATCGTTTCCATGCGTCAGATGTTCGACCTCGATATCTGCAAACGTCCATGCAAAACATTCAAAGGAAACCCACTCAACTTTATCCGTCGCGGAAAAGATGGAGAAATTGTAGAACCGGTTATTGATACTATGATCTTCCGCCAGAATACCGAAGGGCTCTACAGTGGGGTGGAATGGACCAATCCTCCTGACCAGGTGTATGATGCTTTAATGACACATCCCAAATTCAAACAGAATTTCGCATGGTGTCCCCGCCCCGAACTGGCTGTTTCCACCCGTATTTTCACTAAAAAACACACCGAACGCATTGTTCGTGAAGCATTCGAATATGCAAAAGAAAAAGGATTCAAATCCATCACTGTTTGCGAAAAGCCCAATGTAATCCGCGAAACTTCCGGAATGATGCTGAAAATAGCCCAGGACATGGCTAAAAATGAATACCCCGATATCCGTGTTGACAATACCAATATTGACGCCCAGATGATGTGGCTGACCAAAAATCCGGAAAAATACAATGTTATCGTTGCCGGAAATATGTTTGGCGACATTGTTTCCGATGGCTTTGCCGGTTTGATTGGCGGTCTTGGATTTGCCTGCAGTGCAAACATTGGTAAAGATGTTGCTGTATTTGAACCAACGCATGGTTCCGCTCCCAAATATGCAGATTATGAAGTTCCCATAGTTAACCCGATTGCAATGGTGATGTCGGCATGTATGATGCTCGACCATATCGGCGAAAACCAGATTTCTGCAAAAATTCAGAAAGCCGTAGCCGACGTTGTGGAAGAAGGCAAAGTAAAAGCTTACGACATGATGAAGCTAAGTGGTTCACCTGATGTTATTAAAAAAGGTGCCGCATCTACCGTACAAATGGCTGATGCAATCATTGCCAAACTGAAATAATTTTTTTGCCAGCAAAAGCCGGATTTCATCAAGTTGTGGAATCTGGCTTTTTTATAAGTAATTGCCGGTATTTGCATTTTATGAGAAAACACAAAACACTTATTGCCTTTGTTTTTTTATTGTTCTCGGTGGTATCTTTTTCACAGGATATCAGCGATTACAAAGTATTTTTTGCCTATGGCAATTTAAAAGAAAAAAAAGAACAGGTAATAGTAATCAGAAGTTTTCGAAATACAGGAGATGCCTGTTATCTGGCAGTTAATCCGGAAAATCTGAAAACATTTATCATAAGTAAATCTTCATTGGAAGTACATCCTTTGAATTTCGATAGCCTTTTGGTTTATTTTCAAGGATGTGCTTACGCAAATGGAATAAAAGATGCCTGGAAAAACTCTTCCAGAAACCAGGATGCCGGAATTGCCCATGCTCTGCCGGAAGTAAAAGGCATCATACTTACCATAGATCTTTGTCCTTCCGAGCGTCCACTTGACAAAAACATTTTCTCAAAATTGATAAAAAGCCTTGGAAAAGTAGAAAAGCCTGTTCCTATTGCAATCGCAATTACCGGAAAATGGATTAAAACCCACCAGGAAGATTTGGCATGGCTAAAGCAGAAAATTGAATCCCGGCAAATTACCATTGACTGGATAAACCATTCTTATTCACACCCAACATCCCGAACCCTGCCTTTGACAAAAAACTTTCTTTTAGAAAAAGGCACAGATATTCATCGTGAAGTATTACAAAATGAAATCACCATGCTTGAAAATGGGATGACACCTTCTGTTTTTTTCCGGTTTCCGGGGCTGATTTCCGACAAGGAAATTTTTGATAAAATATTATCCTTCGGTATTATCCCTGTAGGAAGCGATGCCTGGCTCGCCAAAAACCAGGAACCCCGAAATGGAAGCATTGTTCTTATTCATGGGAATGGTAATGAGCCGCTCGGCGTTAAAAAATTTATAAAAATCATTAATCAGGAACAATACAATATTAAAAATAACAACTGGCTGCTTTTTGACCTGAGAGAAAGTATTGCCAGGAAAGAAAGTATTAACAATTAAAATAAAAATTATGACAGATAGAGTAAAAAAACTCTGGCCCGAACTGGAGTGGATAAACAATGCTGACCTGAGAGAAAAGGTAGCTGCTACCTGGGAACTTGCTTTGCAACAAAGCGTTCTTACCACCAAAGACCTGGAAACTATCCCATTCACCTTGCTGTGTGGTCCCGATTTAAAAGTGAGTTTTATGGCGCACAAGCGTTGCGTGGTTCACGTGGCAAAAGAAAGCGGAGAAAAAATGAATGCTTTCTTCAAAGAAGATTTACCTGTAAATATGGATGTTCTGATTGCCGGAGCCATTCTTGCCGACGTTGGTAAATTACTTGAATATGAATTAAAAGATGGAAAATCTGTACAGGGAAAATATGGCAAATACCTGCGCCATCCTTTTTCCGGAGTTTCTCTTGCCGAAAAATGCGGAGTTCCTCCAGAAGTTTGCCATATCATTGCTACCCACGCTGGTGAAGGCGATATGGTAAAACGTACCACCGAAGCTTATGTAGTTCACCATTCCGACTTTATGACTTTTGAACCCTTTCGTGATCGTCTAAAATTTTAGTTACTAAAATCGCAACAAAATGAATCTGATAGAAAAAATTCTCGCTACCCATGCTTCCGAAACTTCGGTAAAACCGGGTGATATAATTGATGTGTACATTGATACCCGCGCAGCCCGCGACTTTGGCGGAGCCAACGTGGTAAAAAATCTTCTCGACAACGGTTTAACCGTAGCCGACCCGTCCAAAACCATTTTTACTTTCGACTGCAACCCCGGTGGTAGCGACCAGAAATATGCTGCTAACCAGCAATATTGTCGTTTGTACGCCCGCCAGTACGGAATAGCAATTCATGACATTGATAGTGGCATAGGTACCCACAATGCCATTGACAACGGACTTGCCTGGCCAGGATGTACTTTTGTTTCCACCGATTCACATGCCAATATCATGGGTGCCATCGGTGCTTTTGGTCAGGGTATGGGCGATCAGGATATTGCTGCTGCCTGGGCAAAAGGTTCCGTATGGTTTAAAGTTCCGGCTTCCGTAAAGCTGAATTTTACCGGGAAACGCCCTCAAAATGTTACTGCTAAAGATATTGTACTCAACTTGCTTTCCATTTTCGGTGCCAATAAACTCCTGGGATATTCTGTGGAACTTTGCGGAGAAGCAATTGATAGATTATCTCTTGACGAACGCATCACAATATCCTCCATGGCTACCGAAATGGGAGCTATCATACTTCTTTTTGCTCCTACTCCCGCCGTAATCGCCGAACTGAAAGCTCTTACCGGCAAGGAATACCCAATCATAGCTGCTGATACCGATGCTGAATATGAAAAGGTTTTTGATATTGATATTACCAAATTTGTTCCAATGGTGGCAAAACCGGGACATCCGCACGATGACATTCCGGTGGAATCGGTAAAAAAACAAAAGATTGATTCTGCTTTTATCGGTTCGTGTACCAACGGCAGAATGCAGGATTTACGCATTACTGCAGAAATATTAAGAAATAAAAAAGTAGCACCCGGAGTTGTTTTAAAAATTGTTCCGGCTACGGATGATATCTGGAAACTTGCCCTGGAAGAAGGCTTGATTAAAATTTTAAAGGATGCAGGGGCATTGGTTTCCAATGCAGGATGCGCTGGTTGCGCTGCAGGCCAGGTTGGACAAAACGGTCCAAACGAAGTTACCATCAGTACCGGTAACCGTAATTTTGAAGGAAAACAGGGAAAAGGATTTGTTTACCTGGCATCTCCGGCAATAGTTGCTGCTTCGGCAGTTGCCGGCTATATTACTACACCAGACGAAATTCCGGCTTCCCCTGCCGTTTTCGAAAAGAAAGAAAGTCTTAAGTCTGTTATTTCTGCAAAAGAAAAAGATACCAATAAACCTACCACCGTTGAAGGTCGGGTTTGGTTTATCAAAAAAGATGATATTGATACCGATATGATTTTCCACAACCGCTATCTTACCATCACCGACATCAAAGAAATGGGACAGTATGCCTTCGACAATCTGGAAGGCTACAAAGATTTTGCAAAAAAAGCACAACCCGGAGATATTGTAGTTACTACCAAAAACTTCGGTGCAGGCAGCTCCCGCCAGCAGGCAGTGGATTGTTTTCTCTCTCTTGGCATTTCCTGCATCCTAGCTGAATCATATGGTGCTATTTACGAACGTAATGCTATTAATGCAGCCTTGCCTATCCTTACTTACAAACCCGGTAAAATGGAAGAAATCGCATTGGAAGAAGGAGACAAAATCCGTGTGAATTTCCTTACCGGAGAAATTACCAACATCACCAAAAACAGGAATACCTTAATTAATAGGTTTTACAACGTCCAGACCAAAATTTATCAAAACGATGGGTTGTTGTAATTGAAACGTTTACATACAAACGGCTAATCTATCTCAGGTTAGCCGTTTTTTTTTATAAATATTCAGAAAAAATGATTCCATGTCAAAAAATTGCGAAATTTGCGCAATCAAATACCCAATATATTTAAACTAAAATGTCGAAAATAATTTCGTTGTCAGAAGCCGCCTCCATAGGTATTCATGGAGTTGTATTGATTGCCCAATCAGAAAGTTTAATGAATGTTCAGCACATAGCTGATGCTACCGGTTCTTCGAGGCATCATGTTGCCAAGATAATGCAACGTCTTGTAAAAGATGGATATTTAACTTCCAGCCGTGGTCCTTCCGGTGGTTTTTCCTTAAAAAAGCCAGCTTCCGAAATCAATCTTCTGCAAATTTATGAATCCATTGAAGGAAAAGTTGAAAAACCTGAATGCCCTGTTGGTAACACCATCTGCCCTTTCGACAAATGCCTTATGGGAGGTGTAGTTACTACTCTTACCAACGACTTTGGCAATTATTTGCAAAGTCAAACCATTGATAAATTCCTAAAAAAGTAATTTATCAAGGTATCTTTACCTCCTCTTTTTTCTATTTCTTTTAAAGAAAAATACTGTTTGTACTCATAAACAGATTCTAAATTTTATATCTATATAGCTAATTTTAAAACTTTTTAATTTAGAATTAAAATATTTTTATATTTAGGTATTTCATCACTTAATTATATATACCTTTGCGTATTCATTTACTTTTTTAATCATTTAAGACATGAGTAAAATCGTTCACGTATCAGAAGCAGCTTCCATCGCAATACACAGCATGGCTTTGATTGCCCAAAATACAGAGATAATGAATGTGAATACCATAGCAGAAATCACCCATTCTTCTAAAACCCATCTTGCCAAAGTGATGCAACAGTTGGTAAAAAACAATTTTCTGGAATCGGAACGTGGCCCAAAAGGCGGGTTTATTCTTAAAAAACCAGCAAACGAAATTTTGCTACTCGAAATTTATGAATTAATTGAGGGGTATTCCGGAAAATCACCTCTGTGGAATTCCGTCCGGCAAATGCCCGTTTAAAACCTGCGTTTTTGGAGGAATGACAGAAAAACTATCTGAAGAATTTATTGATTATTTAAGCAATAGGAAACTATCAGAAATATTATAAAAATGAAAAGAACCATAGTAAATATTGACGAAAAAAAATGTACAGGATGTGGACTGTGTATCCCCAACTGTCATGAAGGTGCTTTGCAGATTATTGATGATAAAGTAAGACTAATCAGTGATTTATTTTGTGACGGGCTGGGAGCCTGTCTTGGTCATTGCCCGGAAGGTGCCATCACACTGGAAGAACGGGAAGCAGAGCCCTACAACGAAACAAAAGTGATGGAATTGATGGTAAAAAAGGGCAGGAACACTGTGCTTGCGCACCTAAGTCATCTTAAAAAACACAATGAAAATAAACTTCTTAATGAAGCAATTGTTTACATAAAGAGCAATAACATCGACATGAGCACAAACTTTGGAAATTCACCAATGACTAAAGCTGAAACCATTCAAAACTTCGGTGAAAAAACCGGATGTAGTGGTGGTTGCCCCGGTTCGATGGCTATGGATTTCAGAAAAGACATGGAAAAGATAGAAGATGCAGGTAAAAATGCGCCTACTCCATCGGAACTTCGCCAATGGCCTGTACAGTTGCATTTACTTAATCCACAGGCTTCTTATTTTAAAAATGCAGACGTCGTTCTTGCAGCCGACTGTACA
>JALOCA010000042.1 GCA_023227965.1 Lentimicrobiaceae bacterium
AGTGCACCCAGTCTGGTAATAGCCTTAATTCGCACCATATTGGAATTGAAACTACAGGATAATTTCGGAATACACACACAGTTTTTTATACCTTAATTCGCACCATATTGGAATTGAAACTGCTTTGTTTTATGCGGTGTTAGCAACTGGCGTTTTATTCCTTAATTCGCACCATATTGGAATTGAAATATTCTTAACCTTTCAATCTCAGTTTTAATTTTGTCCTTATCCTCAGCATTCAATTCAGCTGTATTTATCCACCTTTTTTATTTACTTTTGCCGCTACAAAATTTGCATTGTATATGCTGAAACGCTGTGTTTTATTATGCTGTTTGGGATTGATTTCCATAGCCGCCATGCCGCCATCTGCTGTGCAGATAGCCCTGCTAAAATACAACGGCGGAGGCGACTGGTATGCCAATCCCACCAGCCTATCTAACCTTATACAATTCTGTAACATACAGTTAGAAACAGGCATATCTCCCGATCCTGCAACGGTTGACGTGGGAAGCAGTGAAATTTTTAACTATCCTTTTATCCACATGACCGGACATGGTAATGTAGTATTTACCGACCAAGAAGTACAAAACCTGCGTTTGTATCTCATCTCCGGAGGGTTTCTCCATATTGACGACAACTATGGGTTGGATAAGTTTATCCGCCCGCAGATGAAAAAGGTGTTCCCGGAACTCGATTTTATCGAACTTCCGTTCGACCATCCTATCTACCATCAAAAATTTGATTTTGCCAATGGTTTACCTAAGATTCACGAGCACGACAATAAACCCCCGCAGGGTTTTGGGCTTACCTACCAGGGTAGGCTTGTATGTTTTTACTCCTATGAATCAGACCTTGGCGATGGTTGGGAAGACCCTGCTGTACACCACGATTCGAACGAAACCCGTACTAAAGCCCTGAAAATGGGGGCTAATATCATACAGTTTGTTTTTAACTATTGATTTTTTTCTCTGTTGAAAACCGGCTTGCTTTTACCGGAGTTATTTGATGACTCCATGCGTAATCAGGAGACTTTCCATTTCTTTTTGCATAGCATGTGCTTCTTGGTAAGCCTTTTGGGTAAAATCCTTCCCCTGTGATGCAAAAATGATATTTCGCGATGCATTTACAAGTAAACCACAGTCGCTGTTCATGCCATAACGGGCTACTTCTGTTAGGCTACCTCCTTGTGCACCCACACCAGGAACCAATAAAAAATGCCTGGGGATAATTTTACGAATTTCCGTCAGCATTTCTGCACGGGTAGCCCCTGCCACGTACATCATATTTTCGGCAGTACCCCACAACTTCGATTTTTCCAGAACCTGTTTAAACAGAGGTTTTTCATCACAATGCTGTAACTGGAAATCGGCTGCCCCTTTGTTTGAGGTTAACGCCAACAACACACCCCATTTTCCGGCAAAAGACAAAAACGGACTTACAGAATCTTCACCCATGTAAGGGGCTATAGTTACAGCATCAAAATTCAGGCTGTTTTTCGGGTCGAAAAAAGCTTTTGCATACTGCTGCGAAGTATTCCCGATATCGCCTCTTTTGGCGTCGGCAATGGTGAATACTTTTTGCGGAATCCGGTTAATATATTGCATTGTTTTTTCGAGGCTTTCCCAACCTTTTCGCCCCCGGCTTTCATAAAAAGCAAGGTTAGGTTTGTATGCCACCGCAAGGGAAATGGTGGCATCAATTATCTGCCTGTTGAATGCGAAAACAGGGTCATCATCATCAAGCAGGTGGATGGGTATTTTGGAAATATCGCTGTCGAGCCCTACGCAAAGGAACGACCTTTTATCTTTTATCAGTTGAATGAGTTCGCTGCGGTTCATGGCATTAATATTTTTTGACTAAGGCTACGTTTTTTTATCATCATCACTGCACCACCACTCTAACCCCCAATTTCTATCCATTACGCAACCGCTTCCTTCAGGCGTTCGGCATTTTCGGCAAGCTGTAGTGCATCAATCATAGATTGAATATCACCATCGGTGAAAGTCTGCAGGTTGTACATAGTAAGATTGATGCGATGGTCGGTAACACGACTTTGGGGATAGTTATATGTCCGGATTTTTGCAGAACGGTCGCCAGTAGAAACCATAGTTTTGCGTTTAGAGGCTATTTCGTCGAGGTATTTTTTGTACTCAAGTTCAAAAATACGGGTGCGCAACACATTCATGGCTTTATCCAGATTTTTGATCTGCGATTTCTGGTCCTGGCACGAAACGACAATACCTGTAGGAACATGGGTAAGGCGTACTGCCGAATAAGTAGTATTTACCGATTGTCCGCCGGGTCCGGAAGAACAAAATGTTTCTTTTTTTATGTCAGAAGGTTTTATTTCCACGTCGAACTCGTCAGCTTCGGGCAAAACGGCAACGGTTGCGGCGGAGGTATGTACGCGTCCCTGTGTCTCAGTAATGGGAACCCGCTGCACGCGGTGCACTCCCGATTCGTATTTCATCTGCCCGTATACATTTTCGCCTGATACATTAAAAATTACTTCTTTGTAGCCTCCCATCGTTCCTTCGGTGTAGTCAACCACTTCTGCCTTCCATCCCTTGTTCTCACAATATTTAAGGTACATACGGTAAAGGTCACCGGCAAAGATGCTGGCTTCGTCGCCTCCGGTTCCGGCGCGTATTTCCACTATGGCATTTTTTCTATCCTGAGGGTCGGCAGGAATAAGCATCAGGCGAATGTTTTCATCTAACTGTTCTTTACGAAGGGTAAGTTCGTTGAGTTCATCCTTAGCCATTGCCCTAAAATCTTCGTCTTTTTCGTTGTATAGCATTTCTTTTGCCGACTTTATATTATCAAGGACAGCAGTATACTGATTGTAAGCATCTATAACAGGCTGAAGGTCTTTGTAATCTTTACTCAGTTTAACATAATTTTTCATATCCGACATCACTGCAGGGTCGTTCATTTCCTGTTCAATTTCGAGGTATCGTTGATAAATAGCGGCTAATTTCTCTAACATGCTGATGGACTATAATTAAAAATGGTTGCAAAGGTATAAAAAAAACAAAAGCCTTCCGGTTAGGGAAGGCTGTTAAGGGTGCGCAAAGATGGAAATTTTTTAAATTTTTTTCACGTTGATTGCTTTAATACCTTTTTTATCTTCCACCACTTCATAGGTAACAGCATCGTTTTCACCTACAGGCTTGTCTAACAGACCGGAAACATGGAAGAAGATTTCATTTTGTGTTTCATCCTCAACGATAAAGCCGAAGCCTTTTTTAATGTTGAAGAACTTAATTTTACCAGTAATCATACAAGTTGAATTTAATTAATTAACGCAAAGTTAAATTTTTTTTTAATAATCAAACAGATATAAAGAAATTTAATACAATTCCTGAAACCGGACTACAGTTTCGGACCTGCAGCCATTACCAATCGTTTGCCTTCGTCGTTGTCAGTAAAGTTTTCAAAATTGGTAATAAACTTCCGGGCAAGTTGCAGAGCAGCCTGATCCCAATCGGCAGGGTTCAACCACAGATTTCTTGGATTCAATATATTAGAAGATACGCCCTTGACTGTTTTCGGAATCATAAGACCAAATACGGGGAGTTCTTCATAGGTGGCATCAAGTAGAGAATTATCTAAAATCGCATCAATGATTGCACGGGTAGAAGGTATGTCAATACGTTTTCCAACGCCATAAGGTCCACCTATCCATCCGGTATTAACCAGATAAGCGGTTGAGCCATGTTCTTTCATTTTTTTTGCAAGCTCCTGAGCATAAACAGTGGGATGTAACAATAGGAAAGCTGCACCGAAACAAGATGAAAAAGTGGGAGTAGGTTCTTTTATGCCTCTTTCTGTTCCGGCAACTTTTGCCGTGTAGCCTGTGAGGAAATGGTACATTGCCTGGTCATAGCTGAGTTTGGCAACCGGGGGCAGCACACCAAATGCATCGGCTGTTAGAAAAATAATACTGCGTGGATGCCCACCTTTGCTTATTGGTTTTACGATATTTTCAATATGGTAAATAGGATACGAAACACGAGTGTTTTCGGTTTTTAAACCATCGTTGAAATCAATTTTGCCTGTTTTAGGATCGAAAACAACATTTTCGAGCAATGCATCGCGACGAATAGCATTATAAATATCAGGTTCTTTTTCTTTGCTGAGGTTAATGCATTTGGCATAGCAACCTCCTTCAAAATTAAAAATACCCTCGTCGTCCCAGCCATGTTCGTCATCGCCTATGAGAAATCTTTTTGGGTCGGCACTCAACGTGGTTTTGCCAGTACCCGACAATCCGAAGAAAATGGCTGTATCACCATCCTTACCCATATTTGCCGAACAATGCATAGACGCGATTCCACGTAAAGGAAGGAAGTAATTCATTACAGAGAACATTCCTTTTTTCATTTCCCCGCCATACCAGGTTCCGCCAATTACCGCCATCCGTTCTTTTATGTTGAAGGATACAAATACTTCACTGTTCAGGTTCATTTCTTTCCAATGGGAATTGGTAGCTTTGCAAGCATGCAGAATGCAAAAATCGGGAGAAAATTGTTTCAATTCCTCATCCGAAGGTCTGATAAACATATTTTTAACAAAATGGGCTGCCCAGGCTACTTCGGTAATCAAACGAATGCTCATGCGGGTATTCACATTGGTACCGCAAAAGGCATCCACTACATATAATTTTTTTCCGCCGAGTTGTTTTTGCGAAATTTCTTTCAGGGCTTTCCATACGGCTTCCGATATAGGTTTGTTGTCAGAACCTTTGCGGTTAGGGTCTGCCCACCACACGTTTTTTTCTGAAACTTCGTCTTTTACGATGTATTTATCTTTGGGCGAACGTCCTGTATAAATACCCGTATCAACGGATACTGCGCCGGTATTGGTAATAAAACCCCGTTCGTACCCTTCAAGAGAAACATCGGTTTCGTGTTCGAAGAGTTGATCGTAAGTAGGATTATAAAAAATTTCCTTCACATCGAAAATACCATACTGAAGCAGGCTTAATGCGATATTTTCATTCATTTCTTTGTTGTTACAGCAATTACAATTCATTTTTATTTTTTTGATAAATGTAATACAATAAATATTCGGGTAAATTATATAGATGAGAGATTGTTGATATAATAATTTAAAGGTGGATTAATGGTTGGAATGAAATCCTATTTTATTTCCTTCTGTATCGAAGATAAAAGCAAAATAGCCATGATCTTCTGTAATCATAGTTTTGGGAACGATTACTTTACCACCGGCTTTTTCCACTTTCGACAGTGCAATATTCAGGTCTTCACCTGCATCCAGATATAAAACCGTTCCATTATTCGAAGGGATGTATCCATCACCTTTCACTATGGCTCCTGTTGGAGAGTTATTAACCATAGGAAAAAATCCCATCATAAAACCCAGCACATTTTCGGCGGGTATCTCAATATCAAGAATCGTTTGGTAAAATGAACGTGCTCTTTCAAAATTGGTTACAGGAATTTCGAACCAACTGATAACTTTTGCCATATTTTTTCATCATTTAAAATGCAAAGGTAGGAAAAAACCAATACGTTGACGGATGAAAAAATCTTTAAAAAAACATCTTACTAAAACAGGATAATAAACAAAGAAATAATGTATAGTATTTTGCTATATTATAGGTTATATGGCAAAAAGATTTTTTTGCATCTGGCAAAAACAGAATACTATGCATTTGGTTTTCTGTATTTTATTCTAAATCATAAAAAAAGGGTTGTCCAACAGTAAGGACAACCCCAAGTTTGTTATTATTAACCCAAAAAAACTACACAATACCCTGATCTAACATTGCATTAGCAACTTTAAGGAAACCAGCAATATTGGCACCCTTTACATAATTGATATAACCGTTTTTTTGTTTGCCATGTTTTATACAAGATTCATGGATATTTTTCATGATTTCATGTAAACGGTTATCAACTTCTTCGGCGGGCCAGTTAAGTTTCATAGAATTCTGCGTCATTTCCAAACCGGATGTAGCTACACCACCTGCATTAACGGCTTTGCCAGGAGCATATAACATTTTGTTTTCGATAAACAATTCAACAGCTTCCGGTGTACAACCCATATTGGAAATTTCACCGATGAGTTTACAACCATTTGCAATTAAATTTTTTGCATCTTCGCCATTCAATTCATTCTGAGTAGCACACGGAAGAGCGATGTCGCATTTTACTTCCCATGGATGTTTGCCTTGATGGAATTGGGCATTGGTGAATTCGTAGGAATAAGGCTTTACGATGTCTTGATTAGAAGCGCGAAGTTCGAGCATATAATCAATTTTTGCACCGGAAATTCCATCGGGATCGTAAATATAACCGTCGGGACCAGAAATAGTAACTACCTTTGCACCTAATTCGGTGGCTTTAAGAGCGGCACCCCATGCAACATTACCAAAACCGGAAATTGCAACAACTTTGCCTTTTAAATCTTCGCCTTTGGCTTTAAGCATTTCTTTAACAAAATAAATTCCGCCAAAACCAGTGGCTTCAGGACGTACAAGGCTTCCACCCCAATTAATTCCTTTACCGGTTAATACTCCGGAATGTTCCCAGGCAAGTTTTTTGTACATTCCATACAAAAATCCGATTTCGCGGCCACCTACACCAATATCTCCGGCAGGTACATCCGTTTCCGGACCAATGATACGCCACAGTTCTAACATAAACGATTGGCAAAAGCGCATGATTTCGGCATTGGATTTTCCTTTGGGATCGAAGTCGGATCCACCTTTTCCACCACCCATCGGCAGTGATGTAAGGCTGTTTTTAAATATCTGTTCAAAGCCTAAGAATTTCAAAATGCTCAGGTTTACACTCGGGTGAAATCTTAATCCGCCTTTGTAGGGGCCAATGGCATTGTTAAATTGTACTCTGTAACAAAGGTTCACATGTACTTTTCCACTGTCGTCGAGCCAGGGGGCTTTGAACGTAAGTATCCTGTCGGGTTCTACCAGGCGTTCGATGATACCTGCGGTTTCGAACTGTGGGTTTTCATTTACCACTTCTTCAATAGATTCCAGCACCTCGCGTACGGCTTGCAGGTACTCTAATTCTCCCGGATGTTTTTTCCCCAGGTCATTCATTATTTTTTCAAGATTCATATCTTAAGGTTTTTGAATTATATAATATCTGTTAATCGCTTAATTAACAGGTGGTTTAATTTGTTTTTCTGAAGTCAGGTTCGTTAAAATTTTTGCCAAAAGTACGTATATTCTTTTACGTAAAACGCTATATTTAAAAATTTATTTTTAAGTATATTACTTATTTGTATGTTCGCTTTTCAGGACTATACCTTTGTTTTTTTTACCATTAATTCTAATAATTAATGGGTTATCGAATTTTACATGCTTAAGAAAAGTATTTTCATAATATGCAGGAGAATTGTTAAGGTAAGCAACATCATAGTATCCATCTTTGATACAAGGATTAATAGTGAAATAGCCAACCCGGAAAGAGGTAAGGTTCTGGAAGAAATGGGTTCCCTGGCTGGGGTCTATCCGGTAATTTTCAAGTCCGGCTTCAATAATCAGTCTTGCCTGTGATATTTGAGGCCATTTAACCGGGATGCCTAACCAAGGGTCGCTCGATCCCCACCTGCCGGGTCCGATGAGAATATAATTTTTCCCTTCCGAAATAAAATAATCATTTATTTTGGCAATATCTTCCACAAGTTCGTGGTTACGAGACGAATTAAATAATTCAGGCTTCACGTACACGATATCGCAGATATCCTTTATGGTTCCATTGCCCAGTGCAGCATCGGAACTGATAAGAATCTGAGAAGGATCTACTTTATCAAACTCCTCTTTTACATTTTGGTCATTATCAACTATAGGTCTTATCTGCAGCAGATTAAATATTATTGGTTCATCAGGAGCTACATCAAGGTCAACAGCAAATTCTATTTCCACTTGTACATTCATTTCACGATGGGCGATTTTCAAAATATCATTAAGGATATCGGACAATGGAAAAGAATTGTGTTGTAATATATTAGAAAATGTAATAATTTTTTTCCCTTCGTGCAACGTCCCATCACGAATAACCTGATTCTGAAAATCGAAGGTAGAAGCCACATATTTAAGTGCTTTATCGTTTTCAGCGTCGCGTAGAGGGAGGTTCATAATATTTACTCCATCGTCAACACAGGCATGGAAACTTTCTCCTTTCATGTCGAGGGCATAGAAATATTTTTGAGTTTCACGTAATGCCATCTCAGGAGAATACAATTGCAGTACTTTTTGAGGATATCTGGGCGAAAAGCGAAGCGAAATGCCACCATCAACAATATATTTTCCCAATCCGAAAGCAACATTAACTATCCCATCCTCAGGTTTTTCAGGGGCAATGGGATAAAAATTCAGGGAACGGGCTACACCTGAAATTGCCGGATAAAAACGGTTTTTGTATTGTTTTCCGCATACTTCCTGTAGCACTATGCCCATTTTTTCTTCATCAATCACATTTTTTGTGGCAGTCATATACGCTTTGCTGTCTTTGAAGTACACCGAGGCATATACGCTTTTTATGGCAATGCTCAGTTTTTCGAGCATAAGTTGTTCGTCGTCAGGGATATTGGGAATCATATAAGTTGAATAAATGCCCGCAAATGGCTGATAATGTGAATCTTCCAATAAACTCGACGAACGGATGGCAAGCGGTTTTTTTACAACAGAAATAAAAGCCAGCAAATCTTCGTGTATACGTACCGGGAGACGGGCTTTCACAAAATTTCCCAGGATTTCCTCGTTGCTACGATCGGACAATCCTATGCGGTACAAATCGTTTTCCTGCATAAACTCATCAAAAACATCGGTACCCAGTACCACGGTACGGGGGATGGTAATTATTATCCCTTCGTGTTTATCTACCATTTTGTTACGTTTAAGCAAAGAATCAAGAAATGCAAGTCCACGGGCTTTTCCGCCAATAGAACCAGTTCCAATCCGGGTAAAAATGATGTATTCATCAAATTTTTCTTTGTAAAAATCGGCAATCACCCCTCTTCCCTTGTTAAGCCTGTAATGTACTATGGCATCAAAAATAAATCTCCTCGCTCCGTCCAAGTCGTAAAAATCATCCAGTCGTAATTTGCGAAGCATTTCGGCAATTGGAAATAATGCTCTTGCATTCAACCATTTAGAAAAATGATTACGGCTGATATGGTAGAAAAAAGAATCGTCAGGGATATCGAAAAGTTTGTCCTGCAGGTTTTTCAAATCAGAAACTCTGAAAATTTCCTCATTGGTCTGAGGATTACGAAACACAAAATCACCAAATGAAAATTTTTCGATAATAAAATTGCGAAATTCCGTAGAATACGTTTTTGAATTTTTATCAATGAATCCTACATTAATTTCTTTTGCCTTAATATAATTTTGCGATTCTGACGATTGCAGCAAAATGGGAATGTCAGAATTGTTGTTTTTTACCCATTGGCAAAATCGTAAACCGGCATATTTATCAGGTTGCCCATTTACATTAAAACTAAAATCGGAAATGATTCCCAGCAGGTTGTTCTTGTATTTTTCGTAAAGAGAAATGGCTTCTTCCATGTGGGTTGCCAGCAATATTTTTGGTCTGCCCCGCATTCTAAGCATTTTCTGGTGTTCGTTAAGTCCTTCACTCATAAATTCGAGCGACTGGTGAAAAATCAATTTGTAAAGCGAAGGCAGATAACTCGAATACAATCGTATAGAATCTTCTATTAACAAAAGGCACTGTACACCCACTTCCTGAACATCGTGGGCGAGATTCATCCGGTCTTCGAGTAATTTAATAATAGCCAACATAATATCGGCATTGCCCAGCCAACAAAAAACATAATCAATAGCATCCAGGTTACCCTGGCTTATTTTTAAGGATATATCTCTCGAAAAAGGGGTCAGCAGCACAATGGGAATGTTTTTGTAGTATGCTTTAAACTTACTGGCACTTTCAAACGGGTCCATATTTCCCATTCCCATCATACTAATAATCAAATCTATACGTTCTGTTTCAAGAACTTTACAAGCTTCTTCGGTGGTTGAAACCTGCAAAAAATGTGGGGGGTAACGCAGATTAAGTGAAACATATTCATTAAATATTTGCTCCTCAATTCTGCCATCGTCTTCCAAAATAAAGGCATCATATTTACTGCAGATCAAAAGGATTTTATTGATCCTGTTAATCATTAAATTATCAAAAAGTATTTCGCGGAAATAATATTTTTTAATATCTTTTATTTTGTTATTTTTAAGCATATATTACATATTTGTATAATGATTATTTTCGAGTAATTACAGCAATGCGCTGTCTTCCATCCATTTTTACGACTAAGGGTTGTGAAAAGTGTACATGTCTGAAAAATTGGGTTTTATTAACAAGTGTTTGTTCGGAAAGCATATCCCATTGAATAAAACTATGACTCAATTCCGGTTGTACTGAAAAGTAGCCGATATTAAGAGAGGTGATATTATGAAAAAAGTGGGAACCGGAAGAAGCATCGAGAGGGTAGTCATCTAAGCTTGTTTCGATGATGACCTTTGCATTGGAAATTTGCGGCCAGGTAACTGGAATGCCTATCCAGCGATCGCGTGTACCCCAACGCCCGGGTCCTATCAAAATATATTGTTTGTTTTCTTTGATCATTTGTTCATTAATTTTTTCAATTTCACATGCCATTTCCATGGTCATGGTTTTATCGAAGACATCCTTGTCAATATAAATGACATCGGAAATATCAGTGATAATGCCATTTCCCATCCCCTTTTCGGAAAGCATCAGAATGTCGGTTGTAGGAATTGCGTTTATATCTACCTTACAATCCTGCAAATTGCCTATAAGTGGTTTTATTTGCAGCAGGTAAAATGAAGCTATTTGATTTTTGTCTTTATTCAGGTCAACAGCAAATTCTATTTCTACCGGTGTTCCCAGGGCTTCTTTTACCACATCCAATACGGTTTCTATGGTTTTTGCAAGGGGTATATAATTGTATTTTAATATATTAACAAAATTTATGATACGGGGACCCGGTGTAGAAATTCCAGCTACAATGCGTTGATTATCGGCATCGTATACTGAAGCCAGGTGTCGCAGTGTACCATGTTTTTCCGCTACGTCAATATCAAGGTATGCCAGCCCGGCAGTGTCACCTTCAAGCAGATTTATGTCCTTTTTATTCAAATCAACAGCAAAAAACTTCACTTGTGAATTTTTTAACTGGTCTTTGGTAGAAAGAATTTCGGTAGAAGGATATTTGGGTGAAAAGCGGTAGGCTTTTTCACCTTCAACAACATATTTACCCAAACCAAGTGCTGCCACAACAAAACCTTCATCGGGCTTCATATGGGCAAAAGGATAATAATTATACGACTGGGCTACTCCGCTGATGTGTGGATAAAAGTATCCATCAAACGCATTGCCGACTACTTCCTGCAAAACAACCGCCATTTTTTCCTCTTCAATTTTATAATGGATGGCTTCAATATAGCCCCTCGCAGTTTTGGAAAATACAGAAGCAAACACTAATTTGATGGCGTTCATTAATTGTTCGACCCTTATGTTGAAGTCAGGATGATTGTTAGGCAAAAGATAGGTTTCAAAAATCCCGGCAAAGGGCTGCATGAGTGAATCTTCAAAAAGACCTGATGAGCGGACGGCTATGGGCTTGGTAATAAGCCTGAGAAATATTTTTAATCTGCGAATCAGGGTTTCCGTGAGTTTGCCCTCAAGAAACCACTGGCAAATGAGGTTAAAATCATGTTCGCCATATACTTTTTCGCGAAGATGGTTTCTATCCATAAAAAACTGGAACTCCTCTGTTCCAATGATGGATGTACGGGGGGCAGTAATTTTAATATCAGAAATCAGTTGGCTGAAATCGAAGTTATAAATTAAGGTATTAATAAAAGCAAGCCCACGTCCTTTACCTCCCAAAGAACCGTCGGCAAGGCTGACAATGTTCGATTCGTCAGTAATAGCCGATTCTTCAAAAGGAATAATTTTCCCCTTATTTTGTTCATTTCTGAATCGTTGTATTACTTCTATCATGTATTCGCGTATGTTACTGGGGCTGGAAAAATCTGTTATTTTTTTGGGATTCAAAATTTTTGCCACCTGTATTTCACCTCGAGCCATTAGCCAAAGCGAAAAATGGTCTTTTTTAGCATGGTACAGTAACGATTCATCGGGGATGGTGCGCAAATGTTGTTCAAACTCACGAAGCGTTTTTGCCATCGCTATTTGTGTACCCTCGCTGTTGCGGTAAATAAAATTTCCAAACCCAAGATAGTGAATAATGAAACTACGAAATTCGGCAAGCAATCCTTCAGAGTTTTTATCAATAAACGTGGCTTTAAGGTCGTAGGCTTTTGTGGCATGTTCAGTATCTGACGATTGAATAACAATAGGGAGTTCTTTTATTGTATTTCTTACATAATTTACCAGGTCAATTCCGGCATCGGCATCCAGTTTTCCGTAATGTTCAAATTTTACATCGGTTATCAGACAAAGCATATAATCTTTGTATTGGTCAAAAATGGATACAGCTTCCTCGTAGTTGGTTGCAAGTAAAATTTTAGGACGGGCGCGCATTCGCAGCACCTTGTACAATTCGTCGGTGGTTACGTCTTCGATGATATGTTTGGTTTGTTCGAGAACAACATTGTAAAGCATGGGCAGGTAACGCGAATAATATTTGGGAGAATCTTCCACAAGTAAAATTACCCTTGCCATTCCCACTTTGGTATCATTTTCAATATTTATCAGGTCTTCTATAAGTTTTATCATGGCAAAAAAGACGGTGGACTCACCATTCCAGACAAATACCCGGTCAATATACGAAAGCGACATCCCTTCTTCTTTAAAGTAGGGAATATCATTGTTATTGTTAAGCAGTATGTAAATGGGGATCCAGGGATAATCGTGTTTTATTTTTTCGCTCAGCTCCACCGGAGTTTTTTTATCCACTCCTACCATAAAAATTATTAAGTCGTAATGCTTGTTTTGCAGTTCATGGTCAATTTCTTCCTCGTTAGATACTCCTGTAATGCGGGGGAGAGAGGTTAGGCTTAGCTGGTGATATTCGCCCAGCACATGTTCCGAAAAACGACCTTCGCGTTCGATGCTGTATGCATCATACAAATTAGCAACCAATAAAATTTCCCTCACCATAAATGGCATCAGATCGTGGTATAAATCGCGGTCGTAATTGCTTTTATTAAGGAAAGTACGCAACAACTGCCGACTGGTAATTTTGGATCCTTTTTCGCCAGGCTTCAACATAGCAGAGGTTTCCTGCAAACGAGTCTTTGAAATTATCTTTTTTGCGGCTAAACTGTTGAGATACCCAACCAGCATGCCAGCTATGTTGTTAATGAGTGAACGTTCTTCTTTCAGGAAAGGACCTTCATCGTAGTCAATAAATTTTTTCAGGTAACATACTTCCAGAAACCCAGACTTATTATCAATGGTTTCAATAGATTGCCTCTGCACCCATTGCGAAGGGTGGTAATTGGCGGTTTTAAAATCTTTCCCATCGTAATGGATGCGGGCTGCCGTAAAATCAGGATATTGCCAGGCGGGAGGTAATATCATACAAACCTGCTGGAGCATTTCATCAACCGGTTTTCCCTCCCTGATGATTTGTGTAGTTTGGTTAATTGCAGAAAGTTCTTTCAGCCTCTCAGTACGTTCATAAACTATTTTTTGTACCTCTGATAACGAAATGAGTTCTTCTCCATGTTGTTTTTCCTGGTCATCTGCCATACGGGTATGAGTTTAAAATGTCTCACTAAAAGTAGATACTTTTAATGAATTCCCGGTATTTTTTATACAATATTAAGTGTTTTATTTATATGTAATATACGTATTTTACTTATTAATTTTTATACCTTATAAGTATTAATATTACATATGAATAAGTACTATACATAATTATCAGTTGAACATACTTAATAAATTGTATTCCAATATCTTATACACATCGAAGAGATGTAAAAAAGTCGAGTTTTTCTTGCTGTTGGAAATTTTATTTTACTAATATTGCGGCAAAATTAACTAACTAAAACTTAATAAAATATAAAGAGTTATGGCAAATCCAGTTTTAGACCAGATGGTCGACAAATTCATGGCTAAAATAATAGCCAAAAATCCGGGTGAAGTAGAATTCCACCAGGCAGTTCGGGAAGTAGTAGAATCCTTGCTTCCTTACATTGAAGAACACCCAAAATACAAGGATGCAAAAATTTTGGAAAGACTTGCAGAACCTGAACGGATACTCATGTTCCGCGTTCCCTGGTTTGACGACAAAGGCGAGGTTCAGATCAATCGCGGTTTCCGTATCGAAATGAACAGTGCAATAGGTCCATACAAAGGAGGCTTGCGTTTCCATCCTACCGTAAATTTAGGTATTCTTAAATTTTTAGCATTCGAGCAGGTATTTAAAAACAGCTTGACTACCCTGCCTATGGGTGGTGGTAAAGGTGGATCTGATTTCGATCCTAAAGGAAAATCAGACAATGAAGTAATGCGTTTTTGCCAAAGTTTCATGACCGAATTACAACGTCATATTGGTCCCGACACTGACGTGCCTGCAGGTGACATCGGCGTTGGCGGTCGCGAAATCGGTTTCTTGTTTGGTCAATACAAACGTTTACGCAACGAATTTACCGGAGTTCTTACCGGAAAGGGTCTTGAATGGGGTGGAAGCCTTATTCGTCCGGAAGCTACCGGCTACGGCTGTACTTATTTTGCAGAAGAAATGCTGAAAACCCGCGGACAATCCTTTAAAGGAAAAACTGTAGTAATTTCCGGTTCAGGGAATGTCGCTCAGTATGCAATTCAAAAAGTTACTCAATTAGGTGGTAAAGTAGTTACATCCTCCGATTCCAACGGATATATTTATGATCCTGCTGGCATTACTCCTGAAAAATTGACTTTTATCATGGAACTGAAAAATGTAAAACGCGGTCGTATCAAAGAATATGCCGATAAATTCAATTGCGAATATGTTGAAGAAAAAACTCCCTGGGGAGTAAAATGCGATGTTGCCCTGCCTTGTGCTACCCAGAACGAATTAAATGGTGAAGACGCAAAAATTTTGATTGCCAATGGATGTGTTTGCGTTTCGGAAGGCGCCAACATGCCTTCAACTCCTGAAGCCGTTGAAGCTTTCATTAAAAATAAAATTTTATTCGGACCTGGTAAAGCCTCTAATGCAGGTGGTGTAGCTACATCTGGTTTGGAAATGTCACAAAACTCTATGCGTTTAAGCTGGAGCCGTGAAGAAGTTGATGCCAAATTGCATCAGATTATGATCAGCATTCATAAAACCTGTGAAAAATACGGAAAAGAACCCGATGGTTTCGTTAACTATGTTAACGGAGCAAATATCGGCGGTTTTGTGAAAATTGCTGAAGCTATGATGGCACAGGGTCTTGTATAAACACAACGTTTTTATTAAATTGTACCACCCTTCCCTTTCGAAGGGTGTTTTTTTTGTCCCTTTCACAAAACCATAAAAAAAACGTTTGCCTTTCATAAGGCAAACGTCTTCTTTTGTAAAAAATGTTTTATAATATCGTGTTCCACCCGAATGTATCGGGTTCATCTCCCGATTGAATGGCTTGTAGTTTCTTGAACAACTGGGTGGAAACAGGTCCTGCCTTTCCATCTTTACAGTACAAATATTCGGCGCCGGTATCGCGATCAACAATTTTTTTGATGGGTGAAATAACTGCAGCAGTACCGCATGCACCAACTTCCTCAAAATCCGACAGTTCTTCTACAGGTACCGGACGACGCTCTACTTTCAACCCAAAGCTTTCGGCAAGAACCATCAGGCTTTTATTGGTAATAGAGGGTAAAATAGAATCGGAGAGCGGAGTAACATAGGTTTTGTTTTTAATGCCGAAAAAATTGGCAGGACCGCACTCGTCAATATATATTTTTTCCTTTGCATCAAGATAAAGTACTGCCGAAAAGCCTTCATTATGTGCACGTTCGCCAGAGGCAAGGCTGGCAGCATAATTACCGCCTACTTTGTAATGTCCGGTACCCAGGGGGGCTGCCCTGTCGGCATCGCGGGCTATCTGAATGTTTACCGGGCTGAATCCTTCCTTAAAATAAGGCCCCACTGGCCCTACAAAAATTAAAAACATGTATTCGTCAGCTGGTTTTACACCAACACAGGCACCACTACCAAACAATAAAGGTCTGATATAAAGCGAGGCACCTGTTCCATAAGGTGGAATATACGTTTCATTAAGTTTTACTACAGTAAGTACAGCTTCTTTAAACAAGTCTCCGGGTACCACTGCCATCATCACTCCTTTTGCAGAGCTTTCCATACGTTTTGCATTTTCTTCGAGACGGAAAATCCTAACTTTACCATCTTTACCCCTAAAGGCTTTCATCCCTTCAAAAGCTTCCTGACCATAGTGTAACCCGGAGGCTGCCATATGTATATTAATGTATTCCGACGATGAAATTTCCAATCTGCCCCATTTCCCGTTACGGTAGTAGCAACGTACATTGTAATCGGTTTTAAAATAAGCAAAGGGCAACTTACTCCATTCTATATTATTATGTTCCATGATAAATTAAATAAAATTTGTAACTATATTACTGCTTGCGAAATTAGAAATAAAATTTGATTTTATCGTAATGCAAAAAAAATATTTTTATTCCCCTCTGAATGTATATTATTGTTTTTACGCAAATTATATTTATTCATTTTCCTATTTTCAACCGCTCTCCGGTAATAAAAAACTGGCAGACGCTCTGCAAATACCAAAAGATAGAAAAACTCTTAAAAAATTCTGATTAAAGGTTTTTTTTACGCCGAAAAATCCGAAATAAATAGTCGTATATTTGCTGTATTGTATAGGTAATGAATTATCAGATACTGTAATTTGTACGAATATGGAATTATACAAAAAAATAAAACACTATTTTCTTATTGAGTATGCGTCTCACTCCATTGAAATACAAAAACGCATAAAATTACTTATTTACTTTAACTTTATCGGGCTGCTTGTTTTATTTTTTCTATTATTAATTCGTTTATTTGGAGATAATAACATTTTTTTATTAACTGGAGATATTTTACTTTTTGTTGTAATCATTTCCTCTCTATATTTTATCAAAAAAAAGAAATTATATTATGCAACTACAGTAATAAGCATTTTACCTATTGCCATTCTTTTTTATTATGTTTTTGAAAGCCTTGCCTATAAATATACTATTCCTGTCGAAAGTATTTTCTCCTCATTAGCCCTTTTGGCATTAGGATTTTTATTTCTTTCTTTGTTTGCATTACGAAATTTACAATTGGTTATCTATACTGCGGTTTCTTTTGTTGTAATAAGTATCCATTATTATTTTAGTGTTCAATCATCTAATAGTAATTTTTTCAATACTGAAAACATAACTTATTATTTGATTTCTTTACTAGCATTAGCCGTTAGTTATATCCTTTCATATCTTATTATCAAATTGTTTAGGGAAATGGTGAATATAATAAAAAATTCGCTTCGTTTTAGCGAACAAAATTATTTTTCGCTGTTTACCAACATGATAGATGGTTTCTGTTATTTAAAAATCGAATCGGATAAAGACAACAAACCAACCGATGCGCTGTTTTTGGAAATAAACAACGCCTTTTCTACTCTTACCGGTCTTTCAAGAGAAAATATTTTAGGAAAACGTATCACTGACATTCCAATTTTTGCAAATTTTAATTTTGAGAAAATTTTAAAAATTATTCAAAATGTAACTTCACAAAATGAAGACTGGAGGAAAGAAAATTACGTTCCTGAATTGGATAACTGGTTCGATATATATATCTATAGTCCTCATCAACAATATTTTGTCATTATAATCCGAGATATTAACCAACGTAAACAAACCGAATATTTACTGCAACGCAGAGATAAAATCATGCAAAGCCTGGGAGTGATTGCAGGTCATCTTTTATCATCTTCCGATTTACATTTTGCTATCAATCACATTATCAAAAAAATAGGTGAAGCAACGCAGGTAAGCAGAACCTATATTTTTCAAAATCATTACGATGAAAATACTCGTCTGCTGACAAGTCAGAAATACGAATGGGTTGCCGAAGGCATTGAGCCACAGCTACAGAACTCAACTTTGCAAAATTTTTCCTATGAAGTGTTTGGTAAACATCTTTTCAAAACTCTGCTCAACAATCAGGTCTTTTCTGGATCGGTTGCCCAGATGCCTTCACCGGAAAAAGAAGTACTCATTGCGCAAAATATCCTCTCTATTGTAATTGTTCCAATTTACGTTGAAAATGCCTGGTGGGGATTCATGGGTTTCGATGATTGCCTCAAGGAAAGAGAATGGACATCGGCTGAAATAGACGCATTATTATTGGTTTCCAGCGCTATAGGAAGTTTGATCGAACGTAGAAAAATTGAAACCCAATTGCAACTGGCCAAAGAAAGAGCCGAAGAAAGCGACAAACTGAAAACGGCATTTTTAGCCAACCTTTCCCACGAAATCCGAACCCCAATGAACGCAATAATCGGGTTCTCCAATATGCTTATTGATGATTCTCTGAAAACAGACGACCGGCAGGAATACATTGCATTGATCAAATCAAGCGGAGCGAATCTGATGAACCTGATAAATGACATCATTGATATTGCAAAAATTGAATCCGGACAGTTGGTATTGGAAAACGTTACTTTTTCGTTGATTGAAGTTTTAAACGAAGTGTTGGTAAACTGCAACCGTGAAAAAATTGAAAAAAGAAAAAAATTACTCGAAATATCGCTTGTATTACCCGAAACAGAAATTCTCAGCCTGCATACCGATCCTGTCAGGCTAAAACAGGTGTATTCCAACCTGCTTAGCAATGCCCTGAAGTTCACTGAAACTGGGGGTATACGATTTGGTTATACAATTGAAAATAATGGAATTAAATTTTTTGTCAGTGATACGGGAATTGGCATTCCCAAGGAAAAAATTTCTCTGATTTTCGACAGGTTCAGCCAGGTAGATAGCTCTTATACAAGAGAGTATGGTGGAACTGGGCTTGGGCTTACCATCAGCCGTAAGTTAGTGGAAATGATGGAAGGCACAATTTCTGTCGAGTCTGAAGTTGGAGTCGGTTCAACCTTTTATTTTACACTCCCTCTGGATAAAGCTACACTGGCTAATGCAAAGGGCGATGGAATGAAATTACAATGGGCAAATAAAATTGTACTGATTGCCGAAGATGTAGATTCTAATTATTTGTTTTTAAACAAAGTATTGAAAAAAATGGGAATAAAAACCCTGTGGGCAAAAAATGGAAAAGAAGCCGTGGAAATTTTCACCGACAATCGTGATGTTGGGTCTATTGATCTGGTATTAATGGATATACAAATGCCAATTATGAATGGCTACGAAGCCACTCGTGCTATTAAAGCCATTAATCCTTCTATTCCTGTGATTGCCCAAACGGCATTTGCGCTTGAAAACGATAAAGAAAAAACCCTAGCTGCCGGATGCAATGATTACATTTCTAAACCCATTAAAAATGAAGAATTGATGGAAATTCTGCACAAATATTTAGATAAATAGTACTCTATGGCTTTTCCGGATTTGATTAACAGCATGGGAGTTTTTCTCATTTTACTTGCCTATTTCTTGCTCACTTTTAAATGGATACCATCAGGCTCTGCAATTTATTTGCTGATGAATCTTATCGGTTCTGCCTTGGCTTGCTATGGTTCATTTCTTATTCATTCAATCCCTTTTTTTATTCTCGAAGGTACTTGGGCGGCAGTATCGCTGGTAGGTTTCATAAAATTGCTGCGTACGTAGTTTCCTGCCGTCATTTTGGCAGTTTTCCACATATGGCATATCCTTTGTTACCTTTCTGCAAAACAAAAATTTGAAACTATGCAAAGAGGAACCATCAACGTAAAAACTGAAAACATTTTTCCCATCATTAAAAAATTTCTGTATTCCGACCACGAAATTTTTCTACGTGAGTTGATTTCAAACGCGGTAGATGCTACCCAAAAATTAAAAACCCTTGCTTCGATGGGCGAAATTAAAGGAGATCTGGGCGATTTGACAATCCAGGTATCTTCTGACAAAAAGAAAAAAACCATCACCGTAAGCGACCGTGGCATCGGAATGACTACAGAAGAAGTGGAACGTTATATCAATCAAATTGCATTCTCAAGTGCCGAAGAATTTGTTGAAAAATTCAAAAAAAATGATGCGGACAGCAATGGGCTGATTGGTCACTTTGGATTAGGCTTTTATTCCTGCTTCATGGTATCCAAAAAGGTGGAAATCATCACTAAATCGTATAAAGAAAATGCAACTTCTGTGAAATGGGCCTGCGATGGGAGTCCGGATTACACGTTGAATGAGCACAATAAAGAGACCCGTGGCACCGATATCATTCTTCATATTGCCGACGACAGCGAAGAATTTCTCGAAGAATATAAACTACTCGAATTACTAAAAAAATATTGCAAATTTCTGCCTGTTCCTATTCAGTTTGGTACCGAAAAAAGTTGGGAGAAAGTGGAAGGAGAAAAAGACAAAGATGGCAACGACAAGCAGATAGAAGTGGAACATCCACGCATGATCAACAATACCAATCCTGCATGGAAACGCAAACCCGCCGAGCTGAAGGACGAAGATTACAAAGCCTTTTACCACGAACTGTATCCCTATACCTTTGACGAGCCCTTGTTCAATATCCACCTGAATGTGGATTACCCGTTTAACCTCACCGGAATTCTTTATTTTCCAAAAGTCAAGAAAAATATTGACATTCAAAAAGATAAAATTCAACTTTATTGCAACCAGGTTTTTGTTACCGATTCGGTAGAAGGAATAGTTCCCGATTTTCTCACCCTGTTGCACGGGGTAATTGACTCTCCTGACATTCCGTTAAACGTATCGCGTAGTTACCTGCAAAGCGATGCCAATGTAAAAAAAATCTCCGGGCACATCACCAAAAAAGTTGCCGATAGACTGGAAGAAATTTTCAAAAACAACCGTGAAGAATTCGAGAAAAAATGGGACGACATCGGAATTTTTATCAAATACGGAATGATTTCGGATGAAAAATTTTACGAAAGAGCCGAAAAATTCTGTCTGCTGAAAAATACCGACAACAAATATTTTACTCTTGACGAATACAAAAAACACATAAAAGACAGCCAGACCGACAAGAACAAAACACTGGTTTATCTATACACCACCAATCCCGAAGAGCAATACAGCTACATCCAGGCTGCCAGAGATCGTGGCTATGATGTTCTATTGATGGACGGTATGCTTGATACACACTTTGTCAGTACATTAGAACGTAAACTCGACAAATCAGGTTTTACGAGGGTGGATGCCGACATCGTTGACAAACTTATCCAGAAAGAAGATGTACAGCCTGAAAAACTTAGTAAGGAAGAGCAGGAAAAACTTGTACCTTTGTTTGAAAAAGTAATGGACAAGGGAAGATTTACCATAGTGGTAGAAAATCTTAGTGAAACCGACCTTCCCGTACTCATTACGCAACCTGAATTTATTCGAAGAATGAAAGAAATGTCGGCAATGGGAGGCGGAATGTCATATATGGGCAATATGCCCGATCAGTACAATCTGATAGTAAATGCTAACCATGCGCTGGTAAATCAAGCTCTTAACGAAAATGATGAAACCAAACAAACAAGTCTTTTAAAACAACTTACTGACCTTGCATTATTATCGCAAAATATGTTGAAAGGAGAAGACCTCACAAACTTCATCAAGCGAAGCGTAGATATCATTAAATAATCAGCGATTTAAACTTAATTATATAGCAATCAAACAAATTTGAAACAATGAAATGTCCATAAGCTATGCCTATACCAACCGAGAATGATATTTTATGAATATTCCCCCGAGAAATCGGGGCAGGCTATTTGACCAATAAATTAAAAAATTAATAACAAATGAAAATTAACAAAACATTAATAACTGTCGGAGTAATTGTATTATTCCTTATTATTCTTATTTCCTGGATTGTTGGCAAATACAACACCCTTGTTACACGAGATGAAGGTGTAACCAATCAATGGAAACAGGTGGAAGTAGCTTACCAGGCACGTATGGATAAAACCAAAAACCTGCTTGAAATAGTAAAAGGAGCCGCCAACTTCGAAAAAAGCACTTTAACTGAAGTGATAGAAGCCCGTTCAAAGGCTACCAGTATTCAAATCAATGCCGAGAATCTTACCCCGGATAAAATTGCCGCCTTTGAAGCTGCACAGCAAAAATTCGGACAGTCGCTGGGAAGACTGATGGCTATTGCCGAAAATTACCCGCAACTACAATCTGTGGGAGCATTCCGCGACTTCCAGGCACAGTACGAAGGAATGGAAAACCGTATTGCTACCGAAAGAAGGAAATTTAACGACATGGTAAACGATTACAATAAATATGTAAGAAAATTTCCTAACTCAATTTTTGCAAATATGTTTGGTTTCCAGAAGAAGGATTACTTCAGTGCACAACAGGGTGCAGAAACTGCCCCGGATATTAAACTTAATTAGGCAATGAAATCCGCCATGGAATCGTTTTCCGCAACACAAAAAGAGCAAATAAAGCAAGCCATCGTGCAGGCAGAATTAGCTACCTCAGGAGAAATTCGGGTTCACATTGAAAATACCTGCTCGGATGTAATGAATCGTGCTGCTTTTATTTTCAAGCAACTGAACATGCACAAAACCGAATTGCGCAATGGTGTGCTTATTTATCTTGCCATTCGCAGTCATAAATTTGCCATCATTGGCGATGCAGGCATCAACGCCAAGGTTCCGGAAAATTTCTGGAATCAGACAAAAGAAGAAATGCTTTCTCATTTTGTAAAAGAAGAGTTCACCGAGGGACTTTGCCACGGCATTGCCCTTGCCGGGGAATCTTTAAAAAAATATTTTCCGCGTAGTAGCGAAGATAAAAACGAACTGAACGACGAAATTTCTTTTGACAACCATTAAGTACTGAATATCCAACAGAATAGACATGAAAAATAATATATTAACAATCAAATTTTTGTTTCAAAGGATGTTCAGCAAAAATTTCCGTTTGCAGGGAATTGCAAAAAGCTTTTTGCTGCTTGCGTTTTCCCTTTCCGGTTTTACACAAATTTACGCACAGGATATTCCTGAGAAGCCTAATCCACCCCGGTTGGTAAACGATTTTACCGGAACACTTTCCGCAGGTGAAATAAACCAATTAGAACAAAAATTGGTTTACTTCAATGACTCTACCTCCACCCAGATAGTGGTAGTTTTGGTCCCGAGTTTACAGGGTTATGAAAAATATGATTTTGCCCAGCGTCTTGGCGAAAAATGGGGTGTTGGCCAAAAGGGTAAAAACAACGGTATCATTGTGTTGGTTAAACCAAAAATTTCCTCCGAACGTGGGGAGGCCTTTATTTCACCCGGATACGGGCTGGAAGCCGTGGTTCCCGATGCTATTTGTAAACGGATAGTGGAAAACGAAATGATACCTTATTTTAACAAAGGAGATTATGCCGGGGGGATAAACAAGGCTGCCAATGTACTTATTTCGCTTACAAAAGGGGAATATACTGCCGATCAGTACAGCAAACGGGCAAAAAACAAAGGAAAACCTTATGGTTTTCTTGTTCCATTTATTGTGCTGGCTATTATTTTTATAATGGTTAAAAGTTCTGCACGACGTTCTTATTCAGTAGGTAAAAGCGTTCCATGGTGGATGACTTTGTTTTTAATTAGCAATATGGGACGAAGTGGCAACCACTGGAACGATTTTTCGTCAGGGGGAGGTAGCTTTGGAAGCTTTGGCGATGGAGGAGGAGGCTTTGGCGGTTTTGGCGGCGGAAGCTTTGGCGGCGGCGGCGCCGGCGGAAGCTGGTAAATAGCTGATAATTTCAAAAATACATTTTATTTTCAGAAAATTCTGATGATAGCTTCTTCGTTTATTAAAAAAAATTGTACGTTTGAAAAAAAAATTTTAAACGTATTTTAAAATGCAAGTACCTGATAAATTAAAATTTACAAAAGACCATGAATGGTTGCGCCTCGAAGGAGACGAAGCTTTTATTGGCGTTACCGATTTTGCACAAAGTGAACTTGGCGATATCGTTTTTATTGAAGTAGAAACCGTTGGCGAAACCCTCGACAAACACGAAACTTTCGGAACCATAGAAGCCGTAAAGACCGTTTCGGATATGTACATGCCCATTGCCGGTGAAATACTCGAATTCAATGCCGATCTGGAATCCACACCTGAACTGGTAAACCAGGATCCTTACGGAAAAGGCTGGATCATCAAAATCCGCCTCACCGAACAGGGGCAGATAGCTGATCTGCTCGATGCCGAAGCATATAAGGCACTCATTGGTGCGTAACTCTTTAACAACATAATCCAACAAGTTTCCCGGTTTGTTACGAACCGGGAAACTTGTTTTTTTTCTTTATGCACGCTAAACGTTACCGGATTTTCTTCTGCCTCTGGATTTTATTTATGTGGATGCTTACCGGTATTCCGGGTAACTTCGTACCCCAATTAACTTCCTTTCTTAATCTTTTTCAACCGGATAAAATAGTCCACCTCTTTCTGTTCGGCATTTTCTCTTGGCTGTTCCTGGTGGTGCTGAATACCGGCAAAAACCTTTCCTGCATTAAATACGCCTATTCTATTTCCATTTTTTCCGGTATCCTCTTCGGCGGACTGACGGAGATTGCACAGAAATATGTCTTTATCAACCGTAGTGGCAATGTCTGGGATTTTATTGCCGACACCGCAGGCGTTTTCCTGGGAGTAGTTTTTTATAATTTGTTTTATAAAAAAAAGGTAAAAGAATGGCGTAAAAACCTACTGAGTGAGTAATTTTCCTTCCGAATCAAAAAATAGCTCCAATTCGTTCCAGTCGTTATCGTAAACAAACAACTGGTATTGTGGTGCCTTATCCGGGTACAAAAACACATTGGCATTTCCTGTTTGCCAGTTGGCATACTGGCTCTTTTTAAGAGTAGCTTTTACTACGGGCGGAAGATCGTCCGGTTCTATGGTATATTCGCTCCGGAGCCATTTCCCATTTGAGGTAAACCAGGCAAAATAATATATTTCGTCCTGTACAAAAGATACTTTGTACAACTCATCGTTGCGAAACCATTCGGCATCCGTACCGCGATTGTATTTGGTTGCAAAGGCTTTGCTTACCTGCAATGGAATACTTTTCAGCCTGGTTTCCTGGCATTTTGCCTGAACGGCGGAATAAACCGTAATCCAGCAACACAAAAAAACAGTTACTATTGTTTTACTCAATAATACTACCTCCCGTCCTTCTTTTTCCATACTTCCTGATCGGTAAAATCTGAATCGAATTTAATCGTTTTTATTTTCCAAGAACCCATTTCCTTAGGAAAAATATTAACTCATACTTTACTATTTATCAGCTATATGAAGTTTTATTGACAGATATTTTTCACTATTTATTTTTATGAAAGTGATTAAACACCAATTCTGCCTTTGCTTTTCCCACCACTTTTTGCAATTCTATTAACGAAGTTTCCCGGATATTGTTTACCGATTTGAATGTAGTCAGCAATTTTTGGGCGATATTTTCACCTATTCCTTCCACCTGGGTAAGTTCTGTTTTAATAGTTCCCTTTTCCCTGCGTTTGCGATGATGGGTAATACCAAAGCGATGGGCTTCGTCGCGCATCTGTTGGATAACCTTCAGCGTTTCTGATTTTTTATCAAGATACATGGGTAGAGAATCTTCCGGGTAGTAAATTTCTTCCAGTTTTTTGGCAATGCCGATGATGCCTATTTTCCCTCTCAGGTCAAGCTTTTCGAGACTTTTCACTGCCGAACTGAGTTGCCCCTTACCGCCATCCACCACAATAAGTTGCGGAAGTGGCTTTTTTTCTTCAAGCAATCGTTTGTACCTGCGGTAAATCACCTCTTCCATCGAAGCAAAATCGTTGGGACCTTCCACGGTTTTGATGTTGAAATGCCGGTATTCATTTTTATCCGGTTTTGCATTCATAAAGCAAACCATAGCAGCTACCGGATAATCTCCCTGAATATTAGAATTATCGAAACATTCGATGTGGGCAGGCGGTTGCGAAAGCCGCAAGTCCTTCATCATCTGCTGCAGGATGCGTTTGCTATGCCTTTCAGGGTCAACCAAATCTTTACGTTTCTGTTTTTCAAGAATATAATATTTTGTATTCCGCTCCGAGAGTTCGAGCAACTGTTTTTTATCTCCTATTTTAGGGATGATGATTTTCGCTCCGGGAAAATCTATTTTGGGATCAAAGGGAACGATAATTTCTTTAGCATCGCTGCCAAAACGCTGACGGAATTCGGCAATAGCTATGGAAAGCAATTCTTCAGGCGTTTCATCCAGCTTTTTCCGCATTTCGATGGTGTGCGACTGGATGATGGCTCCGTTTACCACCTTCAGATAGTTGGCAAAAGCTGCATTTTCCTCGCTAACAATGGAAAAAACATCCACATTGTCAATGCTAACATTCACTACGGTGGACTTGCTCTGGTAACGTTCCAGCAACTTCATTTTTTCCTTGATAAGCTGGGCTTTTTCAAACTCAAGCACTTCGGCATGGGCTTTCATCTGTTTGATAAGCTGCTGACGAACCGTACTCAGATTTCCACGGATAATTTCCCGAACCAGATTGATGGTTTCGGCATAATCTTTTTCCGTTTGTAGCCCTTCGCAGGGACCTTTGCAGTTGCCAATATGATATTCAAGGCATACTTTAAATTTCTTGCTCCGGATATTTTCAGCGGTAAGTCGGAGGCTGCAGTTACGAAACTGGTACAAATGCCTTACCAGATCGAGCACAGTACGCATGGTTCGCACCGAAGCGTAAGGACCAAAATATTCCGAGCCGTCTTTTACCGGGCTGCGGGTAGAAAAAATTCGCGGGAAAGGCTCCTTTTTGATGCAAATCCAGGGATAGGTTTTATCGTCCTTCAGCATCACGTTGTAGCGCGGACGATACTCTTTAATCAGCGTATTTTCAAGCAAAAGCGCATCGTGTTCGGTATTTACTACGATGTATTGAATATCTGCAATTTTGGAAACCAGAGTCCTGACTTTCCCACTAAGGGAAGCATCCTTGTTGAAGTAAGACGAAACCCTCTTTTTTAGATTTTTGGCTTTGCCTACGTAAATGATTTTCCCGTCTTTATCAAAATACTGATACACTCCGGGTTTCCCCGGCAGGATTTTTACAATTTGTGCAATATGTTCAGAATAATTGCTCACCAATATTTTTAACTATTGAATTCTTTATTTCTGAACCACCTTTAAAACCCAGACATGCTTTCCTGCTTTTTCCAACTTTTCAGGAATAGTCAGTTGAATACCTTGAGGTAATATTTTGTATTTCAAATTTGTGTTGCTTCCCAACATTTTCACTGAACATTTTTTACCTAAAGAAAGATTTTTAAGCGTTACCGGTTCTTTTGGAAAACTGAAGAAGAAAATATACGTTGTGCTACCGTCCTTGCTTTGGGTGAAACGGATATTGTCGCCTACGCCAAAGACTTTGTACATACGGGTTTTGTAAATGGCTTCTCCGTTTATTTTCATCCAGTTGCCGATTTCTTTTAAGCGGTCATAAGCCACCGGGTCAAGCTCGCCGTCGGGGCCGGGACCGATATTCAGTAAAAAGTTTCCGCCCTTGCTTACGATGTCCACCAGCTTTTTGATCAGTTCATCTGCCGGCTTGTAAACATCGTTTGGTACATAGCTCCAACTGGTTGCCATCGTCATGCAGGTTTCCCAGGGATAAGGCAGTCCATTTCCGGGTATTTCCTGTTCGGGAGTCAGATAGTTTTGATACATCCCCGGTACAGCACGGTCAACAACAATTAATCCGGGTTGTTTTTCACGGGCTTTTTTAACGATTCCGGCAATGTCAACATCCTGGCTTTGCGGATTGCGGAACCAGCGGCTGTTTTCGCAGGTATCAGTCAGTTCTTTTATCAGAACGTCTCTTGTTTTCTTCTGCACCCAGCCACCATCCAGCCAGAGGATGTCCACCTTGCCATAATCACTCATGAGTTCATCAATCTGGTTATGGGTATAATCCACAAACTTTTGCCAGCGGTCGGGATGTTTGGTAATGGAATAGTTGCAGTTCCGGTCCACGGCAGGGAAATATTTCCACCAATAATAATCGCTGTGCCAATCGGGTTTGGAAAAATAAGCGCCTATCCAGAAGTTTTCTTTCCGGAAGGCAGAAAAGACTTCCTTCACCACGTTGCTACGTGGATTTACCGAAAAAGGCGTTTTGGTGTCGGTGATTTTATAATCGGTGTATTTGGAATCGAACATGCAAAAGCCGTCGTGATGTTTAGTAGTAAAAACCAGGTATTTCATTCCTGCTTCTTTGGCAGCAATGGCCCATTTTTCGGGATTAAATTTTACCGGGTTAAAAGTGGTTTGCAGTTGTTCGTACTTTTTCACATAATCGTTGTAATTGACCGAAAATTCTTTTTTCCGACCGCCGGCAGCCCAGCTTACATCTTCGGGGCAAATGCTCCAGCTTTCCACTATTCCCCATTGGCTATACGTTCCCCAGTGCATCAGCAAACCAAATTTCAGATCCTGCCAATCTTCAAGACGTTGCTGAATTGCCGGATCGGGCACATATTCCTGGTGCTGGGCATAGGTTTTAAAACTTAAAGTGAACAACAAAATTCCAATTAGCGAAAACTTCCACATACGATTATAATTTAAAACGTTATTTGATTTCTATTCTTTCCCGCAAACGGATATCCTTGCTGGAGCTTCCGATCATGATCCGGAAAAAGCCCGGCTCGGTTACTATTTTCAGGTTTTCATCCAGCAGCGTAAACATCTCCGGAGTCAAAGAAAAGGAAATTTCTTTTTCCTCGCCTGCTTTCAGAAACACTCTTTGAAAAGCTTTTAGTTCTTTTACCGGTCGAACCACCGAAGCCAGTTCGTCGTAAAGATAAAGTTGCGCTATTTCTGATCCGTCGAACTTTCCGGTATTTTTAATTTTAAATGAAATGCTGGCAGATTCTGTGGCACTGATTTGTTTTTTGCTGAGAACGGCATTGGAATATTCAAAATCCGTATAGCTAAGTCCATATCCGAAGGGGAACAGCGGCTGGCCGCTGCCGTCGGAATAATCGTCGCCCCGGCCGGTGGGCTTATGATTGTAAATCAGCGGAAGCTGGCCTTCGGTGCGGGGAAAG